>QNEM01000041.1 GCA_003645215.1 Gammaproteobacteria bacterium | reverse complement strand
CTGTCTTTGCGCGTTGTAACTTCATCTGTCCATAGCGTTTGATTTTTAACGGGTTCTCTACCACCACTTCAATATCATGCCGATGTAGATAATTCACTAACTTCAAGTGATAGTTCCCGGTTGCCTCCATCACACAACATCGACTAGAACCGATAAGCTTGATAAAAGTTTCATAATCCGCTTCGCTTTGTTGCAACTGCCATTGCATCGCGCGACCTGCTTGCTCAAAATAAAAATCAAATGTGTCTTTGGATATATCAATCCCTACAAACTGGATCATTGTCTTCACCTCGCTCTCTTCAATCTGATGAGATCTCAGCTAGCCATCCTGTATGCAGGCTTTTATGCCTATTGAACTGTCCAGCTTCTCTCTCAAATGACAAGACAGAGACTCTCATTTCGAACGGCATTTATACGCGAATGACAATTTGTAGTGTGCTCTGCCTTGTTGCTACTTTCGTAGCTAACCAAGTTATTATAAACTTTTACCTGGCTACTGGTGAGCATAGGATGACAAGGGTGTGTCATCTTAGAGAAAAATTTAATACTAAAGTGTTAAATCAAGTGTGAGGTCAAATATATTTTGCTCGTAATCAAATAAATTTACATCTGAATCACGTTCCTCATATCGATATCCCGCGCTTATTTTGGCCCAACGACGCCATTTGTAATTAAGATTTATACCAGCTCTCAACCTGGTGTCTTCACGAATAGAGGCTTCATATTCATCATCACTATAGAGGAAGTGAATACTGCTGCTTATATGGTCACGCCAGTCATGTTTCCATGAAACTTTATATTCACTTACTTCAATGGAATCACCAATACCATTGGTTTCATCTGTTCTTCGCGCAGTGCTCAAATCCACCGTCGAATATGTTCTGGGTCTCCATCGGGTACCAGATTCCCATGCAAAATTACCAGAATCACTTCGCAAATCCGAATCAAAATCTTTCTCCCTGTAACCTAATTTGACATATCCCGTTGTTTTGGCGGTTCTCTCCCAATCTATACCAAACAGATAATCCCGTTCAGTACTGTCCAGAGACGGAGCACCGACAGGATCATTTTCATAATCAAAAGTTCTTCGTCTTACTTCAAATAATAATCGTGTTTTAGGCCGTATCCTGTAGTAAAAAGTACCTCGTAGATGGAAGTCATCGCGGTCACGATCAGCAGTGAACAGCCGATTATTATCGTAGTCTTTTGTGACATAATCAGTCGCTAGCTCAATACGCCCTGTCGCATTAGGTGAGCCATAGCTGACCAGCCCACCAATACCGTAGGAATGCCATTCATCCGGATCCAGGTTCAGTGGGTTAATCCCACCGATCCCTTCGGTTCGTGCTGTACCACGAGGATCGTGCTCATCCAGATATTCAACACGTAGCGCCATCTTGAGTTTGGTTGTTGGGAGAAATTCGAAAATGCCAAGTAGCTTCTGGTCTGTATAATTATCTCTACTACTATCGGTATAGGTACCAACTTCAATATCATAGTCCAGCGTCAATGTTTTGATATTGTCTTCCAATAGAAGCTTAACCGCAGGTTTAACAATGACTATAGGAGAGGATTTTTCGTTTGCGGCAGACTCGTATATATTATCATCGTGACGAGTAATGATCTTCATGCTGGGATATGCAGTGATTCCAGCAATCTTGATATCACCCCCCACCCCATCCTTTGTAGAATAAGATTTATCAATGGCGAGTGCAGACCCTGTGACTCCGCAGAGCACAATGGAAATAACCAGGTTTCTCGACCTCGTCAACTTTCGATGCAATTTAAATTTCCCATATATCTCATCGTAATTTAAAGATTACTTCGCCTGCTTTATCGTGTTGTGACACGGCATAAAGAATGGTCCCCTGCACAAACCACAGGCACACCACTCCGATGTTGGGAATCTAGATGAATTTATATCTAATGTCAATTATTGAAATAATAGTTAACTAATTAATATTAAAGGAATTAATGTCTATTTTGATCTTGTGTAAAATCCGGTTGATCAATTTGCGATTTACAGGTATCTGTCGGTATTATATTTCCGTTAGTATTCACTGACAATCCCTAACTTTTTGAGTGTGTCATCGACCTATTCGGGAAACAGAGACTAGCATCGCTTGATTACCTAACTCTATGATGCAATTCGCATTTTCGCCATGAAAAGAGGAATTAACCAATCAACTACCAGTATTTTCATACGAATTATCATCAGGCTGAAAGAAATCAGCCCCTTCGTTGAAACACAGCCACTATCACGTACACGGAAATAATGAATCCCGTGCCTATGGCGAACTGAAGCCATTCATCCATTGATTGCATCAATACAGCTAAAAAACCACAAATGAACATACATCCATATAGGACATAGACAATAGCAGAGTGTGGCAAATCGAGTGTTAGTAGATCATGGTGAAGATGGGTATTATCAGGTGTGAATGGGCTTTTACCTCGACATACTCGATTCGTCATTACCCATAGTGTATCTGCAATAGGCAAAGCGAGTATCAAGGCCATACTGATAGGTGCGATGGGGATATCAGCATCAAGTTTTTGGGAAAGCACACAGATAGATGACAATATATAACCCAATACCAAACTGCCTGTATCCCCCATAAATACCTTTGCAGGATAAGTATTAAAATATAGAAAACCAAGAAGACAACCGAGCAATGCGACTGACAGGGCCAGATTCAACCACTGTCCTGATTGCAGTGAAAAATAGCCGAGGAAAAGACAGGCTATGGCACTTAATCCTCCCGCGAGTCCATCCAGGCCATCCACCAGATTTATCGCATTCATTACACCGATCATGCAAAAAACAGTGATCGGCACTGCAAATATTCCTGTTTCTATTGGCCCAATCCCGATCAGATCACCAAAACTTGTTAACTCCGTCCCACCATAAAATATGAATACCAGGGACGCAATAATCTCACCAGCGAATTTTAAGGCTGGTCGTATGTGCCAGATATCATCGGCTAAACCGGTTATCGTGATAATCACCAGGCCAATTAACAGACCGCTGAGAATCGAATCTAGCGGTAAAAATATTAGACAACTGACACCAAACGAAATGGCAAAAGCAAGCCCCCCAAGACACGGGATGTTGGCATCATGTAATTTACGCTCATCAGGAACATCTATGGCACCCACAGTAAGTGCTAATTTCATAGAAAGTGGCGTAAGCAATAGCGTCAAAACCAATGCAACAAAACCAATTAATGTAATCTCGGCAATGTTCATTGATATCATTTAAATTATATTTGCTGCTGTCATTTCTACAGTGTTACGTACTTCCGCAAGCATTTCATACTTACGAGGGTAAGAAAGCCCGTATAGAACAGGTGAAACTTCATTTAATACAGAGGCATTTGTAAATTGTTTTGAAATGGTGGCCTTATCTTCAATGTCCATGAGAAAAGTTTGTTCTACAATGGCCATTATTTCCTTCGCCCCCTGTATCTTTTTTATACTCACCGTATCGACACTGCCTATGTCTGGATCAGATAGGAGGAATATTGCACTGACCGGAATTGGCTCTGCTTTTTCAGGTTCTACGTGATGTAGAATCAACCGTTCTTTACTGGTGTAGTGGGCAACTGGCTCATATTGCATTTTATCTTTAAAAATCGCCTCAGCAGAATCCGGATAAAGACGTAATCCACAATAATTAGGCACACAAAATACCTTATTTTCTATAATCTTTATTAAAAGGCAGTCATCAGTAATTAATTGTGCCCCGTTCTCGTAGTAACTTGAAGCAATAGTGGATTTTCCCCAACCGGTAGCGCCCAGAAATACAACAGCCTTTTCATCTATAATTTGTACCGCACTGGCATGCAATACAAGATGTCCTCGCTGCCCCAAGATTCTTGGAATAAGCTGATCAAGAATCAGATGCCTGATAGTCTCTTCAGGAATATCTGATTCTGGGAAATAAAATACAGACTCCCCTGATGAGCAGATCAAAAAATCAACCAGACCAGGGAACCGTAAAAGATAATTATCTTCAAACTTCGCAGACAGCATACAAATTTCACCATCTGTATCTTTCCATTCATGAAGATGTTCTGGCTCACAGTGCGCTCTCTTACTATCTGCACCAGACTTGATCTTTATTACGGTCTCCCTGGCAACACCTTCAGATAACTCTGGCAGGCGTAGATCACTTTCAATTGAAATATCAAAAATGTTGTACATGTAATAAATTTTTTCCGTAAAACAACCAGGGAACCACTAGTTTACTTGTCATTTCGAGTGCAGCGAGAAATCTTGCTTCTAAATAAGAATCGAGTAACTGGATTTCTCGGTAACTGCTCCATGCGTTACTCTACCTACCTCGACTTTGTCTCCTGAGTCGTTCTACCTCCTGCATCCCTGCAGTCGTACATCCATGTAGGCGTCCTCTGTCGAAATGACACAACGGTGTAAGTCACTTACTGTATTTAACAGATAATTTACCTACGTCAGCAAGCGCATGTTGCCAATCTGCATATCGCTCTGGATATTTTTCAGTGATCCTGTGTGCAATATCTTCCAGCATTAAACCCTGCTCCATCATTTTCATTATTTCAATATTAAGCAGACCATCCTCATTCAAGACAGGTTTATAACTGCCTGCCCTTTTTCGCATTTGAGAAAGTGACAAAGGCACCCCGTCAAAAGTAGACTGTTTGTATTCTGTGATAACTTTATCAGGATCATTCTTAGCATAAATTCTGGTATGCCAACGCCAGATATATTCATCACCAATTAAATCTGCATTTAGAGTAATTGAGACCGTATCATCCTTATTCAGCAAAACTGGTTCAAGAAAGGGAAAAAAAACACTCCCATAGATAAGTTCAGTCTGATCCGGAGCATTAGTAAAGCCTACCCCTTCCGCAAGTACCGTATCAAACCATATCCTGAATCCATGAACGGTGGCATCTTGATCTAGCTGCCAGACCACTTCTCCTTTCGTATCCGGTCCTTCAAGTGTCTGATAATCAAGCGTTGCCCACGTTTTTGCTTCTCCCACAATTCGTTCTTTATCTTCTTTTATGACTTTGTCAGTCCAGAAACTATTTTTGACCCAACGAAGTGCGACCTGCATATCGATTCCAAAGGCACTACCATCCCATGGCGCGGCATAGCGTTGATATAATTCTGGTGCCTCAACCATTGCGACTCGCATTGTATCCTGTAAAGGGATCAAACTACCTCCGCTTGCAAGATGGCGCTGTCTCGCATCAATAATTGAAGGAAGATGGTGTTCATAAAGTGGTAGCATGCCGCGCATGTCTGAAATTATGATATTCGCCTTTTCAGGTAAGGTAATTTTCGTAGACAAGTCCTGAATGAATGTTATCTTCTCTGCGAAACCATTCGCAGCCGCTAATTCCCGCCCTACCTGTATGGCATCATCAGGTTCTATGGCATAAACATGACGCGCACCGAAGTGACAGGCTAGCAAGGCAAAAATACCTGTGCCCGTGCCAATATCCATCACAATGGAATCAGGCTGCACAGCATCAAGTAAGGCCGCTACATATGGATCCATGCGGCCCTTATCAATTATCATCGACCCAAAACCGGATATGCTATACATAAGATTTATGTCTTGATTTTTATTGGAAAGTGAGACTATATTAAGTTTTATTTTGATTTATATACGTATTCGAAATAAATCTAACATTGTGCTGATTAAAAACAGAATGGGATAAAAATTAGCTTACTTATGATAGTATTAAGCACATATGTTACTAGATGTTTATGAGCGTTTCTTCATATCCTTATTCTTCATGCCCTCGTTATCTCCAGAACTGCCTCCAGAAGTCAATTCCCGGATAGTGCCAAAATGTGTCAATGCCGGGGAACAATAAGACTTCTTTGTAGCTGTGGAATTATGCTTGTCCTTTGTATTTCTGATTACCATTTCTCAATTCCTCATAGATTAGACTGCAACTTATCCGCCAGGTGATAGATACTATAAATCAAGCATTCATCATCATATGAAGCAATATATTCCTTATTTTCTGCGGCAAATTGTAACATTTTTGAATCTATATATTTACTTAATATTGACTGTTGCTCAACAATTCTTTTAGTCATGAATTGATGTCTTTTTTTGACTAAAGCACTGGTGAAAGTCCAGTTTATGGAATCCCATCCCTGGCGCCAGGCAACTTCACCACGCAAATTGGACTCTGCCGCGCGTCGAATAATAAATTTAGACCAACCATTCCTGACTATTTGATCCCATGGAAGACTGACACTAAATTCGACCAGACGTTTGTCTAATAATGGATGACGCGGCTCAATTGAGCAAGCCGCTGCTACTCGATCATAACGTTCCAGTGCCACGGTCAAGTAAGGGTGCATAATGCTTTGCACATGTTTCTCGCGTAAGCTCGCATGGATAGAAAGCATATTATGACTATGCAACTGCGATAATCTGGATTCAATATCTACCTCTATGGAAAAATCCCGATTGATATGGGTAGCTTGCAGATTTATCTCTAACATAGATTTTGCAGGCAGACGCTGTCGCCATTTGCGTAACCAATCAGGTACCAGCGCAGCCCGAATAGTCATCTCCAGAAGTTTATATAGTGATGTTTCTTTTCTGAAGCTATTACGCCAGATATCGAAACTCTCTGAAATCGCCCTGAGATAATGGCCATTTTGAATTAGACTGGTCGGGTAAGACGTTGATAATGAGTGCACCAGATCACCATCTACTCCATCTAGCATTACTCGCTGTCCCCGATCGCGTGCCATTAAATAAAATAATCGTGGCATCGTCATATACGTATCAAAAAGCTCTTCTAGTGAAGCATCTCTTAACATGAGTTCTTGTTCATAAGCCGCTATATCATCTGTAGTGACCGTTATCGGGTTAAGCCCTCCTTGTGAGATGACGGATTTTATAAAATGAGTTTCACGACAAGCAGCGTCATTTTCTGTGACCCCGGAATATGTAATCAAAGGAGGCTTCCCCATCATTTGATTAAGCTGTTTTGCTGTAGCTACGATATAGGAAGAATCAAGACCGCCACTTAACATTGACGTTACTTCTCCATTACCTCGAAGACGATCACTAACGGATTCTTTAAATATTTCATGGAATGCTTCAACATATTCATTGTCTGATTGATACTGAGTCTCAAATTCCGGATCTAGTTCCCAATATTTATTAATCGATATTTTTTGATTTGTGATTGTTAATGAATGCGCAGGAGGAAGTCTGGAAATTCCCTCATAAAAAGTTGAGATCTTATCGATCCCTTCTAGTTGATCCACCAGATAGTCTGCTATTCGACCTTGATTGATGGTATTTGGAACTTGCGGCACTTTAAGAATTGACCGAACTTCTGAAGCAGCAACAAAAATATTGTCTGCAACATGGTAATAAAAAGGTTTCACACCGAGATGATCCCTGGCACAAAATATATGTTGTTCTTTCTGATCCCAAATTAGAAAAGCAAAATCTCCTATCAAATGGTGAACACATTTTGTTTGCCACTTGGTGTAAGCGGCAAGAAGTAATTCACAATCAGAAATACCATTTCTTAGACGATTAAACAGACCTAGTTTCCTTGCAAGGTCATCACGGGCATCAATACGTGCGTCCGCCGTAATCACCAGTCCCTGTTCATTATCAAACCAGGGTTGTTTTTTACCGACTGATTCTGGAGTGGTATGGAATATACAATTTCCCATACCGATATTATTTTCCAGCCAAACCTCCATTCCGTCTGGCCCACGATGCATCATTGATGCGCCCATATCGACCAGGATATTTTTGTCAATCGCCTGCTGATTACGAAAATAAAGTCCGAATATTCCACTCATAATAAGTACTATTTTACACTAGGATACCAGCATGAGTTTACTGAATATAATCTGAAGGTCATCATCTCCGAATGTTATTGTGGATTGTAAAGTGTGCTAGCCTGTCAGTGCTGACATCAAAGTATTGGCTTTAACAGTAAAAGTATTTGCAACATTTTGTAACTGTTGGCTGAAGGGCGTCACCCCTGTTTTCACTACATCGGCATATGCATCGGTTTCAAGCAATAATTCAGGACTAACATCATCAATAACTTCATGATTTGTTAGAGAAACAATATTCCCTGTATCACCTGAATTTTCCTGTGTAAAATATTCATCTTCAGGAACAAATTCAGAACTGGCAATCAGCTCTTCATCTTCCGCTAATAGATCTATGTCTAAAGGAATAACAGCAGACACGGTTACACTTATACTGTTAAGAATTCGAATAATAGCTTCGCCATTAGTGTATACATTATAGCCATCAAGCAACCCATCAAAGGACCAGCCACCATTCCCTGGATTTAATGCATCCAGGGTTACTAACCCTGTTGTGCCATTTACAGTCAGAACATTACTTGATCCCGAGAGGTCAAACAGATCTAATTCGTTTAATCGTAATGAATTACCACCTGTAGTTAGATCAATAACCTCAATGCCCTGGTAAACCGTATTACTCAAGGTGGTGAGATTCAATAATATACCGCCCGTCAAACTCAGAGTATCTGTACCACTACCGCCATCGACTCGAGCAGTATTAGATGGAAGGCTGTCAACCGTAAGCGTGTCATCTCCGGCACCAGAACTTAAGGTGTCGCTACCACTCACGACATCTGCACTGCTGCTTCCAACTATGGGGGATTCAAAACGAAAATCCTTTCCGTAAATAATATAGGCTTCACCTGATCTGACACCATTCGGTGCGCCGTGATAAGCGCCGATGATAATGTCATCAAAACCATCGCCATTGACATCACCTGCCGAGGAAACCGACTCGCCGCTGATATCGTCATCGTCAATACCAGACAAGACAAACCCTGCAGTCACAGTGGACGATATTCCTGTAACGTGATTATCTGTCGGTGGAATAATAATTGAGAGTTCGAATACTCCATCATCAACACCAGGATTTATGCCCAAAAATGGTGTGAAATTATCACTTCCAAACACTACATAGCTCTCTCCCGTATCGAGCCCGGTGTCATTGTAACTCCAGCGACCAATCAGCAAATCATCAAAGCCATCACCATTGATATCACCCGCCGTCTCTGCACCATCTCCGCTAAAGAAATTTGCTGCAGACCCATAAAAAACAATGCCATCTGTCCCACCACCTGTCGCAAGAGTTGATAACTCAAATTCACTACCACCACCTAACATCACAGAAAAGTTAGCGTTGCTGCGTCCAAATACCACATAGGTCTCGCCTGAATATGTGCCATTAGGACTTGCATATATTGCTGCGATCACCAAATCCTCAAAACCATCACCATTAATATCACCGGCAGAGGCTACTGTCTCACCGCTATAATCATAGGCAGTCACACCGTTCAGTGAAAACCCATTGATCCCCGTAATATCAGTAGATAGATCAAACTCTGCAGTAAATGTTGTTGCTTGACCAAATACGACATAAGAAATACCAGCACCTGTACGTGTATCAGGTGTCGCACCCCAGGCCCCAATAATCAAATCATCAAAGCCATCACCATTGATATCACCGGCACCAGCCACAGACCTGCCACTATAATCATATGCCGCACCACCAACGAATACTGAACCATTACTGCCATCACCACCGTTGGCAACAAATAAGGAAGACAATTCAAATTCACCTGAATCAACAGGATTGCTATCAGAGCCTGTACCAATCCCTAATATTGAAGAAAGATTAGTATCATTTTTGCCATAGACCAGATAGGTCTCACCTGCATAAGTATTACCATTCGGGGAAGCCCAGGGAGCAGCGATGGCAATATCATCCAGACCGTCGCCATTGACATCGCCTGCAAAGGCCACCGATGTACCACTGATATCATTGTTATTAACACCATTCAAAACAAAACCAGTACTGCCATCGCCAGTTGCCAGATCAGCCAGATTTAATTCAGCATCGAAAGAGCCTGCATGTCCAAATACCACATAGCTCTCGCCGGAAGTAAATGAATCATTGGGATCTGCACGGTTCGCACCAATAAGAATGTCGGTGTATCCATCACCGTTGAAATCACCGGCATCAATTGAACGTGCACTATTATCCTTTACATCGATCCCGTTAATGACAAAACCAGTACTGCCATCGCCTGCTGCCAGTGAAGATAACTCAAACTCGTCACCAAAGCCGCCTGATTTACCAAACACTACATAGGTCTCTCCAGTAAAGGTGTCAACCCCGGGACCACCAATAATCAAATCATCAAAGCCGTCACCATTGACATCTCCTGTTGCGAATACATGCCCAGCACGATCTTCGCTTGCTATACCATTGAATATAGTCCCCTGGCTGCCGCTTCCACCTGTAAGAGAAGCAAGGTCAAACTCATTACTGGCATCGACAGTAATGTTGACCGTCGCGACATCATCATCTCCAGTACTGGAGACGGTATAGGTAAAACTATCCACCACCGGATTATCACCGAAGTTAAGATCAGCAAAAATCGTTTGTCCATTCGGGGAATACTCCACTGTGCCATCTGAATGGACCGTCACCAGCCCACCCAAATCGGTGGTGATCTGTACTGAACCACCACCTGGAACCGCAGTAGCACCAGCTGTAGCACTGCTAACCGAAGTCACCTCAATTGTGGGAGCAACAACAAGCCTGTCAAAATTTTGCTGGACATCAGCTGCTGTTAACGCAGTTTCAAAAAAGTTGAATGTTGCCATTTGACCGACGAAATTCGATCCTGCATTAATGTCATCACCGGCATGTTTGCCACCTGCCTCAGTCCCTAAACCAGCGGCATTTGCATCACTCCATTTTTTTATTTCGATACCATCAGCGCCGTTAGTTAATGACCCTCCATCAATACCATTCACATAAATCGTGAGCTTATCATCAGTATAGACACCATCAGTACTTGCTCCTGCTATGACCAATGTAACATGCACAAAATCTGCAGTTGCATCGACTGCAGCGATACTGCCGTCACCCGCCAGATCATCCAGATCCGCCGTCAGCGTAAAAGTAGTATTCGGCTGCTCGTCCTTATCATTATAATAAACCACAATGTCATTGTTGGTTTCATCATAGAGTATCGAAACACCTTTATCCGTCTTGCCAGTTTCAAAAAGAATCTGCAATCCATCATCGTTAGTATTATCGGCCTTGAAGGTGAGGTCGAACGAACCATCCTGCTCGCTGGGCTTGCCACTTAATTTTTCAATCGATCCATCTACGCCGACACCAT
>QNEM01000040.1 GCA_003645215.1 Gammaproteobacteria bacterium | reverse complement strand
GTCTGGCTGTTAATGCCGGGATTAAAGGCACGAAATGGAATGCAGCCACCTGGAATAAATCTTCAGCATCGGCCGTGACTGAAGTCAGTGAAGAGATGGAAGAAGGTTCAGGTATGGGGCCAATAATCCTGATCTTGCTGGTTCTGGCGGCAGCTGCTGGTGGCTTTGTTTTTTATCGACAAAGACAATCCGGCTCAGGGCTGGCTGAAGTGTTAGGAAAAGTATCGGGGGGCGATGCCAAAGGAGAGGTCATTTATCAAGGTGCTGTTAAGGCCATCATGGATGGGGAGCACCCCGGGTTTGAAGGCCTGGTTCCAGATTTGCCAGCATCCGATCGGCCAGCTGTTCAGGGTGCTGAGCCCGGTAAAATTTCGCAAGGCTTACAGGGTGATGATATTACTCAAATAGCCCGGCCTGCAGATATGCCGCAAGGGGCAGCGGCTCCAGGCAGTGCCGGTAACGAGACACCAGCTGAAGCGACTCCCGGTCAGGCAGGAAGCCCGGAACTATCTCCGGCAAAGTCTACCGAACCCGAAAGTGTTGAAGTTTCACCGGAAATTTTTCGTGCTTATGATATTCGTGGTGTTGTCAGTAAAAATTTATCTGCAGCCGTGGTCCGTGAAATCGGGCGCGCCATAGGCAGTGAGGCCTATGATCGCGGACAGCAGGGTATGGTCGTTGCACGAGATGGACGAACCAGCAGTCCTGAGTTAGGTGATGCATTGATTGAGGGCTTGCGTGCCTCGGGACGAGATGTCATAGATATTGGTGTGGTGCCAACACCGGTATTGTATTTTGCGACACACCATCTGGAAGTAAAAAGTGGAGTGATGTTAACAGGAAGCCATAACGGCCCTGAATATAATGGCTTAAAAATCGTGCTTGATGGTGACACTCTATCAGGAGATGCCATTGCAAAAATTCGTGATCGAATCACAAATAATGATTTGACTGAAGGTCAGGGTAGTTTACAGGTCACTGATATCAGCCCTGACTACCTGAGAAGAATTACAGATGACATTCCTGTCGCTCTGGGAGGTGCATTTAAAATTGTTGTTGATTGTGGCAATGGTGTTGCCGGTCAGCTGGCACCCCAACTCTACAGAGCCATGGGGCATGATGTCGTAGAATTGTTTTGTGATATTGATGGTGCCTTCCCGAATCACCAGCCTGATCCTAGCCAGCCGGAGAATTTGCAGCCCTTGATAGATAAAGTCAAAGAGGAAGGGGCAGATCTGGGTTTCGCATTTGATGGTGATGGTGATCGTCTGGGCATCGTTGATGGTGATGGAAATATTATCTGGCCTGACAGGCAGCTGATGTTATTTGCCAGGGATGTTTTATCCAGAAACGAGGGGGCAACAATAATCTTTGATGTTAAATGTAGTCGTTATCTGAAGGCAATTATTGAATCCAGTGGCGGCAAACCGTTGATGTGGAAAACAGGACATTCCTTGATCAAGGCAAAAATGAAAGAAGTTGATGCGCCGTTGGCCGGTGAATTGAGCGGGCATATCTTTTTCAAGGAGCGCTGGTTTGGTTTTGATGATGCACTGTATTCAGGTGCCAGGGCCCTGGAAATTTTATCAAACGCTAAAGGCAGTCCTGCCGATATCTTTGCCGTATTGCCCGAAGGTTTCTCGACACCTGAACTTCGTATTCCCCTGCCAGAAAAATATCATGAAAAAGTAATGCAGATAATGAAGGATAAAATGGCATTCGAGGGTGCCAAGGTAATAGATATCGATGGTCTGCGTGTCGATTTCCCGGATGGCTGGGGCCTGGTCAGGCCATCAAATACAAGCCCATTTTTAGTCGCCAGGTTTGAAGCAGAAACCAAAGATGCCCTGGAAAGAATACAGTCAGAGTTTCACGATTTATTACAATCGGTTTCAAAGGACTTAAAGCTGCCGTTTTGATAAGCTAGCATCGCTGATGGGCGGGTTAGATTGAGCCTGGGTACAAGATCAGCCAATCACGAACAGGTTTGTCGAGAGAAATCATGAGCTCAGAATTAAATAATGCGGCAGCGATTGCAAATATCCTGACCGAGGCCTTACCTTATATACAGCGCTTCAATGGTAAGACGATAGTTATCAAGTATGGCGGCAACGTCATGGTTGACGATCAGCTTAAAAATGGATTCGCGCGCGACGTGGTGCTGATGAAATCTGTGGGAATGAACCCAGTGGTTGTGCATGGCGGTGGACCACAGATAGGGGATTTACTCTCACGTATAGGCAAGGAATCCAAATTTGTTGAAGGCATGCGTGTAACTGACAGTGAAACCATGGATATTGTTGAAATGGTTTTGGGAGGTCAGGTGAACAAGGAGATCGTTAATCTGATTAATCGCAATGGTGGTTCGGCTGTTGGTTTGACGGGCAAAGATGGCGACTTGATCCACGCGAAAAAGATGGTTTTCAAGCAGGCTGATCCTGAGATGGATGCCCCTGAAATCATTGATATTGGTCATGTGGGTGAAGTTGAAAGTATCGATACCTCGATCGTTGATATGCTGATTCAAGGTGATTTTATTCCTGTGATAGCACCGATAGGGGTTGGCAAGGACGGTCAGTCCTACAATATCAACGCGGATCTTGTAGCAGGTAAAATGGCTGAAATACTCTCAGCAGAAAAGTTAATTATGCTGACTAATGCAGCTGGTTTATTGAACGCAGAAGGGGATGTTCTTACAGGACTTTCTACCGATGATGTTAAAAAACTGGTTGATGAAGGTGTGATTCATAGTGGCATGTTACCGAAGATTCATGCAGCACTGGATGCAGTGAACGGAGGGGTCAAGCATACTCACATCATTGACGGACGGGTTGAGCATGCTGTATTACTTGAAATATTTACCGATCAGGGTGTAGGGACATTGATTGATGGGCGTAGTGTAGGTAAAAATTAATTATGAGAACTGAAGGGCATGAGCGAAGCCAAGAGACGTAACAGGAAACAACAAATACTGGAGGTTCTTGCTTTACAGCTGGAAGAGAATCCTGGTACACGGATCACGACTGCAAGTCTGGCCAGGGCAGTGGGTGTTTCAGAAGCGGCTTTATACAGGCATTTTGCCAGTAAGGCCAAAATGTTTGAGGCGCTGATAGATTTCTCGGAAGAGTCGGTTTTTGGATTAATAAACAGTATTCTTGAGCAGGAAAAGGATGCCATCGTGCGTTGCGAAAAAATCGTACAAGTGCTGCTGGGTTTTTCCGAGCGGAATCCTGGCATTACCCGGGTCCTGGTTGGTGATGCCCTGGTTGGTGAGAATGAGCGCTTACGAGGGCGTGTGCTGCAATTTTTTGAACGTCTGGAGACCCAGTTCAAGCAAATTTTAAGAGAAGCTAATCTGAACGATGGTGCGCGACTTGTCGGGACAATAGACTCTGCAGCAAATCAGATGCTGGCATATGTAGAAGGCAAGATGAGCCAGTTTATTCGCACATCATTCAGCAAAAAGCCGACTGAATATTATAAGGATCAATGGCAAAGCATAAGGCGAGGGCTATTTAGATAGTCTATCCTCAGATAGTTTCCCTGAATGAATGCTCTTTGGGTGAGTATTATTTTCCAGTCAGCTCTTTATAACGCGCAATCTTTTCAGTATATTCCTTCTCAATCATTTCCTGTGCCAGATGCTTGTCTACAATAAATTTATCCAGGTCCTGGATCTGCCTTTCCAGAGATTTTATGTCTTTTAGCAGGTCTTCAGAGGGTTGCCTGCCCGCAAGCTCTTCTGCGGCTGCTGTTGCTGTATCTTTATCCAGATTGGCCTGAATTTTCTCCTTGCGTTTATTAGCCAGTTTGACGCTTGATTCAAGTGCGGCAATTTTTCCGTCACTTGTCATCTGAATATCGTCTGTGTTGCTGTATGTGTCCAGAAGAATTTTGTCCTGCGCTGCTGCCTGGGCCTTTCTTTTATCTTCTTCTTCCTGAATTGCAGCCAGGCGATCTATCTCTGCTCGTTCTTCCTCGGTACTCGCCCTGTCTGATGTGTTTACTGTAATACCCCGTTTGTTGATTTCTTCATGGCCTTGTTGTGCATATTCAGGAGGAACATTTTTGCCACATTCTCTGACGCCATCACTGTTTTTCCAGCATTTAATACGTGCCTGGGCTGAGGTGGATATTACGACCAGGCTCATGCTTACCAAAGCCATGGTTATTGCGGCTAATAAAGATCGTTTTGAAATAGTCATATCTACACCTGTATTTTATTCGCTTAACTGATTTTCCCTGGATACTAATTATCTATGACACCGTATGTTTCGCGGTATTGCCTAATCTTATCAAGATTCTCGGACATCCCCGGTATTTTTTCCAGATATTCGATCAAATTTTCCAGTGTTATGATACTTATGACCTTTATTTGATGCCGTTGTTCAACTTCCTGTACTGCAGATAATTCACCTTCACCTCTTTCCTGCCTGTCCAGGGCGATGGCTACCCCTGCAGTTTTGGCGCCAGCTTGACTGATAATTTCCACTGAGAGATTAACCGATGTGCCGGCTGAGATGACATCATCGATGATCATGTTTTTACCTTTAAGCGCTGCGCCGAATGTTATACCTCCTTCGCCATGATCTTTTGCCTCTTTTCGATTAAAGCAGTAAGGCATATTGATGTCATGATCATCAGCAAGCGCAACCGCCACAGCTGATGCCAGTGGAATGCCTTTGTATGCCGGGCCAAATAACATGTCGTATTCAATATCTGCTGCCTGGATTGCCTGCGCATAAAAACGACCGAGACGGGAAAGACTCTTGCCATCATTGAATAATCCACTGTTGAAAAAATAGGGACTCAGGCGTCCTGATTTAAGTGTGAACTCACCAAAGCACAGGACTTTGTGTTGAATGGCAAACTCGATAAATTCAAGCTGATATTTTTGCATTAAGAACCTTCTTTATGAAACATGGTCATGAATAATTGATTATCATACATTGACTGCGAATTTTAAAACAAATCCGGTAAAACAAATCAAGGCCTGAATGGATGAACCAGAATAGATGAACTTGTACAAATGAAAATAATGACATTGAATGCCAATGGAATTCGAGCAGCGCATAGAAAGGGGTTCTTTGAATGGATGTTAAAACAGGATGTTGATGTGGTTTGTATACAGGAAACCAGGGCGCAGACCCATCAATTGTCAGAAGAAATATTATCACCCGACGGCTACCATGGCTTTTTCAATGATGCTGAAAAAAAAGGTTATAGCGGTGTGGCTATCTACAGCAGACAACAGCCTGACAAGATTAAAACAACATTGGGTTGGCATCATGCAGATACAGAGGGTCGGTATATTCAGGCTGATTTCGGGAGTCTGAGTATTATTTCTCTTTATTTACCTTCTGGATCTTCCAGCGAAGAAAGGCAGGCCATTAAATTCGATTTTATGGAGAGGTATATGCCAGTTCTGAAAAAGTACCGAAAGCAGAAAAGGAACTACATTATCTGTGGTGACTGGAATATCGCGCATAAGGAAATCGATCTAAAAAACTGGAAGGGCAACAGGAAAAATTCCGGGTTTCTGCCCGAAGAGCGTGCATGGATGGACACACTGTTTGATGATGTTGGAATGATTGATGCCTTTCGTAAGGTTAATCAGGGGGCCGATCAGTACACATGGTGGTCAAACAGGGGCCAGTCGTGGGTAAAAAACGTGGGTTGGCGTATTGACTATCAGATAGTTTCCCCCAGCCTTGGTGAAAAGATAAGCAGTGCTGAAATCTTCAAAGAAGATCGTTTTTCAGACCATGCGCCACTGACAATGGTGTACGATATTTAAGCTCGGTATGATAACCAGTCGCGACTAGTCGATGTAAAATTGTTCCTGAAATGAAAGCGTATAAGTTGTCTTCTCCCCTTGTGGGGTGACATCGAGCTTGTATTTCAGTATCTCGGCATGATCTACAGGTGTTTCAGCAATATAATAGATGGCGCCCTTTTCTGAAATCTCACGCAGCTCCAATTCCCTGAGTTGCTGGTTCAGATTAGTCGTCGTTCCCCTGATGATTGCCTTGCTTGGTTTGCTTGATCCATCCGCTGATTTTTTAAGTACGGAGACATTCAATAGTGCGCGTTTCTTGCTGCGGGGGATATTGTATTGCTTGGCAACGGAAGGCGTCAGGTTGTCCGTTGTGAAGACACTGTAATGTACGGTGTAATTGCCGAAGACTTTTGATTGCTCAGCCTGTACGGCGAACGAAACAAGTAGCGACAGCAGGGCCGTAGCTAACAAGCTGAGAGTTATTCCATTTGATGATTCTGATAATTTCTGAACTGTCTTCATTGCCATATCCCACCATAGCCATATAAGATTATTGCTTGTATTACGCCTGCTACACTAA
The DNA here is from genome assembly GCA_003645215.1 of Gammaproteobacteria bacterium. Taxonomy (GTDB): domain Bacteria; phylum Pseudomonadota; class Gammaproteobacteria; order Eutrophobiales; family Eutrophobiaceae; genus SMWN01. Next base: position 5,084 of record QNEM01000040.1, on the reverse strand, counting down.
TAGCTGACAACCCGTGTGTCAAAAGTTCCCGCGGTCTTTCAGGCTTTTTCCGGTTAATTTGAGGAACCAGTCTGGTAATTTAGTCGGGGAGTGTATGGCGATACATTTATCCCGAGACTGTGTCCCTGCGATTAACTCTGTACGGGATTTGCTTACCTTGAATTCTTTCGCTATTAGCCCAAGCAGATACTGGTTGGCCTTGCCTTCAACGGGAGGAGCTTTGATACGCATGCATAATCTGTCGTCCAGAAGCCCTTTAAATTCATTTCGTCGTGCGCGCGTTGTCACATGAAGTTGCAAATATAAGCTGTCATCCTGCCAGCGATACCAGTGAGGTTTCATGGGTAACTGGATGCTTCAATATATATCCTGTGCTTATCCTGACAGATATCTGCCCCAGTCGTTCAGGGGGGCAACAAGCAGCATGAGTGCAAGATTAAGTAATATCAAAACCACAAAAGGCGACCAGTCGATACCTCCAGTTGCCGGAATATAGCGTCTGATGGGTCTTATTACAGGATCACTTAATTGATAGAGCAAGACAGTGAAAGGAGAGTAGCTACCAGGCTGAATCCAGCTGATGACGGCCTGTATGATGATAATAAATATGTACACCCATACCAGTAATTCCAGTAATTGCGCGGCGATAATAACGGGAATACTTATTGGTGAGGGAATGTGTCCGCTCATCAGTAATGCGATTAGACATATCTCCAGCAGCTGCAACAGGATCATCAGCAGGATAGATGGCCAATCAATCCCCATGTATCCGGGGATCCACCGACGCAGTGGTTTCAAGGCAGGGTTTGTCACGGTAACTAAAAACTGACAGATGGGATTATAAAAATCTGCTCGAATGGTCTGCAGTAAAAAACGCAACATGACCGCCAAAAGATACAGTCCAAATACTATATTTATGAGATAAACACCTGCGTTTACCAGATAGCTGCTGCCAGACATTATTCCCCCCCCAATGAAGCGGCCAGTTCAGCCGATCTTTCCTGTGCTGCCTTGAGCGCCTCGGCAAATAGATCTTCAATACCGCCGTTCATTAAAACGTTCAGGGCCTGTTCTGTGGTGCCACCGGGAGAGGTGACCTGTTTACGTAAAGTCTCTGTATCGTGATTACTTTCCAATGCCATTTTTGCTGCGCCAAAGGCAGTTTGCAGCGTGAGTATGCGTGCGTGTTCCTGAGATAATCCAAGCCGGGTTGCGGCTTTTTCCATGACTTCCATGATGAGAAAGTAATAGGCTGGACCACTTCCCGACAAGGCAGTCACGGTATCCATCAGTGTTTCATCGTCTAGCCACAGGGCCAGACCAACAGAACGCATAATCGTTTCTGCCAGATCGCGTTGTGTTTCATTGGTGTATTGATTTGCACATAATGCGGTTGCTCCCGATTGGATCAATGCGGGCGTATTCGGCATGGCACGTACGATAGCCAGTTCTTCTCCTGCCCATAGGCCAAGATGTGAGAGCTGGATGCCCGCTGCGATAGAGATAAGCAGAGGTTTCTCATGTGCCAGATCTGAGCTGATTGCCTGCAAGGTCTCTTGCATTGATTGTGGTTTGACCGCCAATACAACAACGTCTGCATCTTTAATCGCTTGTCGGTTATCTTCCAGGACTTCGATATTGAATTGGGAAGCTGCAGTCTGGCGCTGCTCTGCATTTATGTCGGTTCCGGTGATGGAATTGACTGGTAGACCGTTAGCAATCAGCCCTCCAATCAGACTTCGGCCCATGTTGCCACAGCCAATGAAGCTTATTTTCGAATTTTTCATTGAAAACTCTCTTGTATATTTATGTGAACTTTAAGTTAGTGTAACAATTTATGTTCAACTTGATATATTTCAAGGCTGTTGGGGATAAACAGTTATTGATAGTTGCGAGCCCCAAAGATAGCAGTACCGATACGTACGATGGTTGCACCCTCGGCGATGGCTGCTTCCAGATCATTGGTCGTGCCCATTGATAAGGTATCCAGTTCAGGGTAGCTGCTTTGTAGTTCAGTAAACAATAGTCTCAGCTGCCTGAAGGGAGCACGTTGTCTTGCAAAATCAGAATCTTGTGCTGGCATGGCCATCAGCCCTCTTATTTTGATGTTTGTTAAAGACGAACAATCAGCAGCAAGTTGTTTTAATTCTTCCGGGGCGATACCTGATTTACTGTCTTCATCACTAATATTAATTTGCAGGCATATATTCAAGGGCGGCAGATGATTCGGGCGTTGTTCGCTGAGTCTTCGGGCAATCTTGATTCTGTCAACGGTATGCACCCAATGGAAATGTTGTGCGATATCGCGAGTTTTATTTGATTGTATTGATCCAATGAAATGCCAGATGAGTTGAGGGTTATTGAAGTACATGATTTTTTCTACTGCTTCCTGCAGGTAATTCTCGGCAAAACAGCTTTGTCCGGCATCAATAGCTGCCTGTATTGCGGCGACAGGCTTGGTTTTGCTGACCGCCAATAACTGCACCGAGTTGGGATCGCGCTTGAAGCGTTGTTCAGCAGCAGAAATTCTTTGCCTGATTTGTGCAAGTGCAGCAGAAATTTCTTCCTCGGTGTTTGTCTTAATGTTTTTATCAATGTCTTTCATGGGCGATCATTTTTGGGGATAGCGGTGGTCTATACTTCAAAAAGCAAGTAACATTGTGCTCAAACAGCATAATAATCATACAATTTTTTACCTGCTAATGATGTGAAAGATACGGCAATGTTTTTCTGTTATCTGAAGCATAAAATATGTCGTATTGCATACAAGCAGTCATTTTAACATTGTAACTATTTCCCTACGGGAGGATTTAGATGGATATTGGTGAACTTCTCGCATTCGGTGCAAAAAATGGCTCCTCAGATTTGCATTTATCCGCCGGTGTACCCCCCATGATTCGTGTCGATGGCGACATGAGAAAGATTAATGTTCCTGTCCTCGAGCACTCTGAAGTTCATGACATGGTCTATGACATCATGAACGATAAGCAGCGTAAGGATTATGAAGAGTTTCTGGAGTGTGATTTTTCTTTTGAAATTCCTGGCCTTGCACGCTTTCGTGTTAATGCCTTTAATCAGAACAGGGGTGCGGGTGCAGTATTCAGAACAATTCCTTCAGAAATTCTGTCACTGGAACAACTGGGGGCACCAAAGATATTTGAGGAACTGGCCGATATACCTCGTGGTGTGGTGTTGGTGACGGGGCCTACGGGTTCAGGTAAATCAACTACCCTGGCAGCCATGGTGCATCACAAGAATGCAAATGAATATGGCCATATTCTTACAGTAGAAGATCCCATTGAATTTGTTCACGTCACTAATAAATGCCTGATTAACCAGCGTGAAGTCCATAGAGATACGCTGGGCTTTAATGAAGCCTTGCGCTCTGCATTACGTGAAGATCCGGATGTCATTCTTGTCGGCGAAATGCGTGACCTGGAAACTATCCGTCTAGCCCTGTCTGCTGCCGAAACCGGTCACCTGGTATTTGGTACATTGCATACCAGTTCTGCTGCCAAGACCATTGACCGTGTTGTGGATGTGTTTCCTGCGGCAGAGAAGGACATGATACGTGCCATGTTATCCGAGTCATTAAAAGCGGTTATTTCTCAGACCTTGCTTAAGAAAAGTGGCGGCGGTCGTGTTGCCGCACATGAGATTATGATCGGTACACCAGCTATTCGTAACCTGATCCGTGAGAACAAGATCGCCCAGATGTATTCGGCAATCCAGACAGGTCAGTCATTCGGGATGAAGACACTGGATCAGGATCTGAACGAGTTGGTCAAGAAAAAAATAGTCACTAGAGAAGAGGCCATGTCCAAGGCCGCTAACAAAGACAATATTACCGGCTAATAATTCTTGTTTATATAACAGGTAACAGGAGGAACTCGTGGAAAGAGAACAAGCGATAAAATTCATGCGTGATCTTCTCAAGTTATTGGTGGAGAAGGAAGGTTCCGATCTGTTTATCACGGTAGGTTTCCCACCGGCGATCAAGGTGCATGGCAAGATTATGCCGGTGTCAAAAACTGAATTGACTCCAGATAATACCAAAGCACTTGTATACGCCGTCATGAACGACAAGCAGTTGAAGGAGTATGAAGCAACCAAGGAATGTAACTTCGCTGTTAATCCTGTGGGGGTGGGTAGATTCAGGGCAAATGCCTTTGTCCAGCAGAGTTTTTGTGGGCTGGTCATGCGTACCATTGAAACTGAAATACCCAATCTGGATAAACTAAAGTTGCCAGAAGTCCTCAAAGATATTGTTTTGACCAAGCGTGGTCTGGTGATCATGGTTGGTGGAACAGGTTCTGGTAAATCAACTTCACTGGCGGCCATGATCGATTACAGGAATGAGAATTCATTTGGTCATATCATTACCATTGAAGATCCAATCGAATACGTACATCCACATAAGAGCTGCATCATTATGCAACGCGAAGTGGGTATGGATACGGACGACTGGGAAATTGCGCTGAAGAATACTTTACGACAGGCACCTGATGTTATTTTACTGGGCGAGGTCAGGGACAGGGAAACAATGGAATTTAGTATTGCATTTGCCGAAACCGGACATCTGGCGATGGCTACCCTGCATGCCAACAGTGCTAACCAGGCACTGGATAGAATTATAAACTTTTTCCCGGAAGAGCGTCGTCAGCAATTATTAATGGATTTATCTTTGAACCTGAAGGCTGTGATCGCACAAAGACTTCTTAAAACGGTGGATGGCAAAGGTCGCGCCGCCGCGATTGAGATCATGTTGAACTCACCTCTTATTTCTGATCTGATCCTGAAAGGCGAGGTGCATGAGATCAAGTCGATCATGGGCAAATCCAATGAATTGGGTATGAAGACATTCGATCAGGCATTGTTTGATCTTCATGAAGATGGTCGGGTGACCCTGGAAGATGCACTACGCAATGCTGATTCAATGAATGAATTGCGCCTGCGAATCAAACTGGAAGGTAAGGATGCCAAGGAACCCGGGGAAGATACCCTGGATCATCTGAAGCTGGAAGAAGAAGAGCAAGACACAGGTGGTATGTACTAGGTAAGTAAAGAACATGGCATACGTAAGT
>QNEM01000039.1 GCA_003645215.1 Gammaproteobacteria bacterium | reverse complement strand
CTCCTCCTCATCCCGCCGGCAACTGGGGCGGTCTTTGTTCCTCGACCGTCTGAGTTGCCGATGTGGGCGCTTCGATGCCCGACAATATTTCCTGGTTGATGTCCACATTAATGCTGGCGAGTACGCCGGCCTCGAAGGTCTGATCCAGCTGTTGAGTTCTGGAGCGCATCAGTTGGTGACGGATACCGTTTTTGACCTGGTCAAACGGTCTTGGCGAGGCGGTCTCCCGATCGACCAGGCGAACGAGGTATGTACCTTTTTCTGTATGGATGATCGGTGCTATCTGACCGGGTTCGGAGAGCGAGAACACTGCTTCGACGACCGGGGCTTCCCACTTGTATTGTCTGTTGGGATATTTGATCAGCCAGCCGATGACCCCGCCGACGTAGCGGCTGGCCCGGTCTTCGGAGTACTTCCGGGCGACCGTACCAAAATGGGTGATGGTTGGATCCAGGGCCTTGGCTTCTTCCAGAGCCTGCTGAACGCGTTCCTGAAGTTCCTGCTTCTTTTCTTCGGTAGCCAGGGGGGACGACTTGAAGAATACGATGGCCGCTCTGGAGCGTTCCGGGCGGTCGTAGTCCGCACGGTGTTCGGCGTAGTACGCAGCCACCTCGTCATCAGTGACATCGAGGTTTTCTCTCGGGGCCACAAGCTGGTCCGTTTGGAATTTGGCCACCATCGCCCTCTCAAAAACCGTGATGACATCGGGGTCCATGTCATAGCCCTCTGCCCGTGCCTGGGCCACCATCGCCCGGTATTGGACCATGTGATCCAACAGAGCCCGGCGCTGTTCGGCGCTTGCAAACTGCCCCGGTATACCGCCACTGCGAACGGCCATTTCACGCCGGAATTGGCCGACGGTGATCTCATCATCTCCGATGGAGGCCAATACAGCATCATCGGCTATCCCCGGCGCTATCAAACGGCCAACATCGGGCTCAGCGGCGATCGACTGGTGTACGCCAATCACAGCCAACACTGTGCAGAGCAGACGAATCAAGATGTTCCTGACCACTCTCTATTTCCTTTCGACGTTGGGCATTACAACCCTGTTCTGGAAGACCGCAAGGGTCGGTGTTCCGGCCCTCTTTGCACCAGCCGTTGTCGATGACCACAAGGAGGTGTCGCCGCTTTCGAAGCCGTCTCCCCACAGGAGATCGGTCTCTTCGACGGGATCGGCATCGCTGGCTGAGTTGTTCGCCATGTCCGGGTCGATGCCGGAGCCGGTGACGATGACGTCGACGGTGTTGGTGATAGTGACCGGGTCGGTCAAGTCAATCGCAGGATCGACTGTGCAGGTGACCGAGTATGTGACCATTTCGCCTGCCGGAAGGTCGATCGTGTCCAGTAGCAGATTGCCGGTTCCGTCTGAACAGAAGGCTGATCCCGTCGGAACACAGGTCCAATCGACTGCCAAGAGTTCCGCAGGAATCTCGTCAGTTACGTCGGCCGACGGGGCGTCACTGGGCCCGTCGTTGACCACGACGATCGTGTAGGTGATGTCCCAGCCCGGAACGAGGAAAGGCAGTCCGTTGTCCTTGGTGATCGCCAGGTCGCTCTCCGCCGTGACTTCGGTATCTTCGAAGGTATCGTTGTCTGACGTGTCTGGGTCGAACCAGACTGAGACGACAGTGGCGTCGTTGGTGATTGTTCCCAGGGTGTAGCTGTCAACAGAAACAGTCAGTGTGTAGGTAGCTGAACCGCCGGCTGCGATTGATCCCAGGCTGCACGTCGGCAAACCTGTGGGATCTTCGGCACACCCGGAGGAACTGACGAAGGTCACACCGGTCGGCATTGAATCAGTGACGACCACGTCGTCAGCGCCATATGGGCCGGGGTTGGTCACGGTGATCGTATACGTCAGTTCAGTGCCTGCAACCACCGGGTCCTCACCATCGGTTTTCTCGATCGAGAGGTTGGCCCAGGGATCCACCTGTGTTTCCTCGGTTGTCGTGTTGTCGGCTGGATTGGGGTCGTCCGAACTGGACGTAGTCCCAGCCTGGTTGATGATCGTTCCCAACGTGCCTTCATCGACGGTGACGGCAACCATCACCTGAGCGGTGTCGCCGTTGGCGATCTGTCCGATCGTACAGTTGGGAATACCGGCGGGATCTTCGGCACAGCCGGTCGTCCCGACAAGCGTCACGCCTGCGGGCAAGCTGTCGGTTACGACGACATCGTGAGCCCAGGAAGGACCGATGGGGTTGGACACCGTGATCGTGTAGTTCAGTGGATACCCGGTGACAACCGGGTCAACATCGTCCGTCTTGGTGATATTGATATTGGCAACTGGGGTCAAGGTGTCGATATCGGTTGTTATGTTGTTCGTCAGGTCTGGATCGGTTGCGCTGACGCCTGGGGTGCCATCGTCGATCAGGACCTCGGCTACCGCCGTGTTGGCGATCGTGCCCAGGACCGCTGGGTTGACCAGGCCGGAGGCGGCGTAGAGCACCGATCCGCCTGCCGGAATAGTGAAATCATCAATCAGATCAGCCGCAACCGGCCCCGGTGTACATACTGCGCCGGCGCTGGGACTACAGGTCCAGGAAACACCCTCCATCTGGGTTGGAAACTGGTCGGTGACCCGTCCCAGACTGAGATCACTGGGCCCGAGATTCACGATCTCAACCGCGTAGGTGACCGGAGTGCCCGGGATGACCTCGTCGAGTCCGTTGCTCTTCGAGATAGCCAAATCACTGACGGCAACGACCGAGTCGGAATCCGTCGCCTGATCGTTGGTGTCGTTGGTGTCGTGCCCGAGATCCTCTGGTGTGACTGTCACTGTGTTGGTCACCGGTACGGCGGTCGCCGGATCCAACTGGCAATCCAGGGTGTAGGTCAGGCTCGTACCTGCATCGAGGTCGATGACATCCAGAAGAGTGTTGGTCCCATCGACAGCACACGGCTGTTCGTCGGACCTGGAGCACGTACAGCCGAGCAGCATCGGCGGTAGGGTGTCCGTTACCGTGATCCCGTAGGCGAGAGCCGGTCCGGCGTTGGAAACGACAATCGTATAACTCAAGGGCAGGCCGGCAATCGCGGTTTCTGTCCCGTCGTCCTTGGTGACTGCCAGGTCGGTGAAGACCGTGATCACGGTGTCGTCGTCGGCGTTGAGGTTGTTGAGGAGGTCGGGGTCCAGAAGAGGGGAGACGACCTCCGCTTGATTGAACAGGGTCCCCCGAGCGCCTGAGTCGACAGTCGCCTGGACGACGAAGTTCAACGAGGCGCCTGCGGTCAAGTCGATGGTCTCGTTGAGCTCGCCCAGTGAACCGGCGGTGCCCGAAGCGGCACAGACACCCTCGGCGGTCCGTTCGAACACTGTCAGAGCGTTATCGTTGACGGCAGCGGAAAGCAGCCTGGTCCCGTCCGGTGTGATTGCCAGCCCGCCGACGCCGTCAAGGCCGTCAACGCCTGGCATTCCATCTTGAACCAGTTCCACCAGGGTCAAACTGCCGTCTGTCCAATTGCGGCGGAAGACGGCGACGGCGTCGTCGTTGGACCCGGCGACGTAAAGGTAAGATCCATCCGGGCTGATGGTGACCGCTGTTGCACCGTCGAGTCCGTCGATCAGGTTTACATTGTCTCGATAGACCTCGAGGAAGGTCAGGTGGCCGTATTCGGTCGAATCGGTGTCCCGGTTGTGCTCAAAGACGACGATGGCATCGTCGGCCAAAGAGACCGCATAAAGATAATGTCCTCCAGGACTTAGAGCCAGAGAGCGAACGAAGTTGAGACCATTGACGGTCACCGAACCTTGCATGTCGAGATCGCGAACGACCTCAACAAAAGTCAGACGCCCCGAGGCTGGGTCACGTCGGAAGACCGTGACGGCGTCAGCGTCTTGAGCGGCGACAAAGAGGTGGATTCCGTCTGGGGTCATGACAATGTCGCGGGCACCGTCCAAAGCGAGCAAAGGTACGTCGTCGCTGCCTTCTATCTTGCGTTCGATGTAGGTCAGCATCCCGGTCAAGGGGTCACGACTGTAGACCAGGACAGAATTACTCTCTTTCGAAACGACATAGACGTGGATACCGTCTGGACTGACGATGACATCGATGGCGCCGACCAATCCCTGGAAGGGTGTGCCGTTGACCTGAGCTTCGACAAAAAGCAGTTTGCCGAAATCTGGAGAATTTGAGTCGATATCACGTTCGAAGACCGCCAGGGAATTGTCCACTGTGGCGGCCACGTAGAGATGCAGTCCATCTGGACTGAAGGCCATGCCGGAGGCCCCGGCCAAACCGTTGAGTGTGACGCCGTCGATCTCATCCTCGTCGTGAAGGACCTGCACCTGCTCAAAGGCGCCTGTGCCGGAATTAAAGGCAAAGGTGCTGATCGCTCCTGCTGCAGTTCCGGTGACGTAGAGATGGTCTCCGCCGGTTTCTCCCCCGGGTCCGTCCGGATCCGGTGAGGCGACGACCCAGGAGGTTCCTTCGAGACCGTCGATACCGTCAATGGTGTCAATATGAGTGTCGACGGCAACGAGGGAGGTCGTGGCCGCGCAGGTCCAGTTGATGCTGCCTTCTGCAAGCCCGGCAGTCTCTAAGGGGAAGAGCGGGAAGAGATCGGTCACCGTAGCGCCGTAGACATCGCTGGGACCGTTGTTGACGATCTCAATCTGATAGGTCAGAGACTCGCCCGCGTTGATTTCGAGAAGACCATCGTCTTTGGTGATCGCCAGATCGGCTTGGGGCACGATCTGATTGTCGATTGTCGTCGATTGGTTGTTGTTGTCATTGGGATCGACAACCGTCGGACCTGGTGAAACCGTGGCGGTGTTGACCAGTTCCCCGGTAGCGCCGGGAATCAAATGCCCGGTCACTGTGTAGGTCGCCGTTCCACCGGGTATCAGGCTGACGGTGTCGTTGATGTCACCGATGCCCTCGGCGGCACAGGTGGAACCCAGGCGCCGGGCCAGAAGTACAACTTCGCCGTCAACTCGTCCGGCGGCATAGAGGTGTTTGCCACCTCCGCAGGGCACGAGGTCTCGGACGCCGCCAAGGCCTGAATAGCCGCCGGCTGAGTCAAAGGAGTTGAGGAAATGTAGGGCGCCGTCTGCTGACCGAGCAAAAGCCGCTACCGAGTTGGAACCTGCGCCGGCCACGTAGACCTGGGCATCGTCATCACTTAGCGTGACGGCCAGGGGTCCGTCAATTCCGGTAACGCCACTGCTGCCGCTCTGATGAAACTCAACGAAGGCCAGTTCGCCGGTCGTCGAATTCCTGGAGAATACTGCCAGGGCATTTTCCGACTCGCCGACGATATAGAGATTGGCGTCATCTTCACTGATGGCGAGGCCGGTAGCTCCGCCGAGGCCTTCGACGGTCCCCAGATCGTGAATGTCGCCGTTGGCGACCATCTCGATGAAGAGCAGCTCGCCGGTTGAGGGAGAACGTTCAAAAATCGCAACAGTGTTGCTGAGAGGCCCCGCTGCATAGAGGTGGGCGCCATCGTTACTGACGGCCACATCGGCAACGCCGATCACGCCATCGACGCCGTCAACACCCTGTTGCAGGATTTCGCTGTAGGTCAAGGCGCCGTTGGCGGCGCTGCGTTCGAATACGGCCACCGCACTGTCAGCAGCGCCGGCGGCATAGAGATTTCGCCCATCCGAACTCAACGCAAGGTTTTGAACACCACCCAGACCATTGACGATGCCGATCCCGTCCCGATGGACTTCAAGCATCGTCAGTTCGCCACTGGTTGCATTCCGGCTGAAGACGGCGATGGCGTCGTCGATTTCGCCCGCCACGTAGACGTTGTTGTCATCTGGACTGAGGGTCACAGCGATCGCTCCGCCGAGGCCGTCTACGCCGTCGATGCCGTCTGTGAGGGTTTGAATCAGGTTCAGTGCCCCCGTGCGGGAATCCCGGCCGAAGACCATCAGTTCGCCCCCGTTCCAGCCGACTGCGTAGAGGAAAGTCTTGTCTGAAGTGATCGCCAATCCGGAGGCGCCACTGAGGGAATCATACCCACCGGAGACAGTCGGTTCCAACAGGCCTGGAGGAGGCAGGGCCTCGCAAGACCAGGTCGTGTCGACGAGTGCTTCCGGCAGGACGTCGCGGATGGTGTTGGCCAAAGCGAAGCTGGGGCCGTTGTTGGTCACGGTGATGACATAGGTCAGGTCCTCGCCCGGGACGGGAACGCCCAACCGAATCTTGTCAATCATCACGTCGGCGAGGGGTGTCAGCAGGGTATCGTCATCGGTATCGGCGTTGTTGCCCAGATCGGGATCGATCAAGCCTTCCGGAGTCTCGACCGTGGCGGTATTGCTCAGGGTTCCTGTCATCTCCGGTCGCACTCGACCAGTTGCGGAGAAAATTACTGCGCCGCCGACGGCGATGTCGACCGTTTCCTCGAGGTCTCCCGACCCACTGGGTGTCTCGCAGCTGGTGTGGGTGTCGCTCAGGTCGGCCTTCTGAACTGAACAAACCCAGGAAATGTCCTCGAATTCCGGTGGAAAGATGTCAGTGACGATTGCGTCGGAGACCTGGCTGGGGCCGAGATTGGTAACGGTAATCGTGTACTGGACCAACTTCGCAGGATCTGCCTCGCCGGGGCCGATACCTCCACCACCGTCGGTGAATGATTGGACAAAGGCAAACCCGGGGGCATCCTCGAATGCGGTCAATTGATTGTCGTCTGCTGCCGCGACGTAGAGGAAGGCGTCGGCGAGCGCCAAACCTGCCGCACCGCTGAGACCGTCGATGGCGTTTCCGCCGAGATCATCGCCGTCGAGCACGATTTCTTCAAACATCAACGCCTGTTCGGTTGCATCCCACAAGAATCTGGCCACGGCGCCGGTTGTTTGGTCATCGGCCAAACCGGCGGTATAGACCATGACGTCGGGTGCGATCTCTCGGACTGAAATTGCCCGAACACCTGCCAGTCCGTCGACAGTGACTTCGGACCCTGGGTCACCCTGGATGTCTCCCTGGAAAACGCTGTCGAGGAAAGTCAGTTCTCCCGTGACCAGATCACGACCGAACACCGCGACTCCGTTACTTTCGAGTCCGGCAACAAAAAGCCGTTCGCCCGAAGGTCCGAGCGCGATCGAGGTGGCGCCACCCAATCCGGTAACACCGTCAACGCCATCGACGTGGCTCTCCAGGAAGGTCAGAGCGCCGAAATCCGGGCTCTCGGAATCGGTATCGCGTTCAAAAACGACAACGGCATTGGCGCCGGAGGCAGCCACGTAGAGGTGCTGATCAGTGGTGATCAAGTCAGTGGGGGTTGTGAGGTTGACGACGCCGGCTGCACCGTCCTGAGCGAACGAGACGTATGAAAGTTCACCGAAATGGTTGCTTGCCACATCGATATCTCTCTCGAAAACAGCAATTGCATCAGAGTTTGCGCCGGCAACGTAGACATGCGTTCCCTCGTCCGGACTGACCGCAACAGCGCGCGCGCCCAGAAGGCCCGCCGTGCCTCCGATACCGTTGATCTCGGCCTCGAGGTAGGTCAGGAGTCCGGTGTTGGGATCTCGCTCGAAGGCCGCCACCGCGTTGTCCGAAGGGCCTGCGGCGTAGAGGTGGGTTCCATTTGCACTGAGGTCCAGTCCGGTAACGCCACCAAGGCCGTTGACGCCGTCTGTGTCATCCGCGACGTCGCCCAGGTAGCCCAGGGTCCCGTCGCCCGGGTTTCGGTCGAAGATTGCGATCGTGCCTTCGGAGGCCCCCGCAAGATAGAGGTGTCGACCAAGGGCCGGATCCAGCGCGACCGCTGTTGCGCCCAGCAGGCCTGAGTATTCGGCATACTGGTCGGTCTTCGTGATCTTCAAATCTGCTCTCAGGCCCAGGTAGTTGGCATCGATATCACTGTTATTGCCGGTGTCCGGGTCGCTGAAGAGGGCGGAGGACCCGCTGGTAACCGAAGCCTCGTTGATGACGCAGGCCCGGCCCGTGTCAAGAGGTTCGGGACAGGGAGAGCCCGGAGTGTTCGATTTGACGGTGGCGTCGGCGGTGAAAACAAGGCGGCCTCCGGCTGCGACGTTGACGGTCTCGAGAATCGAGCCGCTTCCGTTCTGTGGACAGCTGGAATCCAGGGGCCGGTCGAACACCGCGACAGCACTGTCGGTCATGCCGGCTGTGTAGATCTGTCGTCCGTCAGGACTGAGGGCCAGGGCGGCGATGCCGTCCAGGCCGTCGACCTGACCGGCGCCGTCGCGGAAGGTCTCGATGGCGCTCAACGTGCCGTCCGTCTGGTCTCGGCTGAACAAAACGACAGCATCCGCGGATTGTCCTGCGGCGTAAAGGTGGGCGCCGTCAGGACTGACGAGCACATCAGTGATGCCTGCCAAGCCCGACAGTCCGTCGATGGCTCGGACGATCTCTTGCTCCAACTGAAGGGTACCGTCTGCCGATGACCGGCTGAATACAACAATGGATCCGTCAAGAGAACCGGCGACATAAACAAAGGCCGCGTTCGGGTCAAGGGCCAGCGCTTCGGCGCCACCGAGGTAGGGTGAGGTGCCCGCGCCCTTTTTCTCGACAAAGGTCAAGGCGCCACCGGCGCCGCGACTGAAGACTGCCACCGTTCCGCTGTTGAATCCCGTGGCGTAAAGATAATTTCCGGGGTTGGGGGTGACTGCCAGGTCGCTGACGCCGTCAAGTCCGAAACCAGCCTGGTCGATCACTTCAAGGAAGACCAGTGAGCCATTGATCTGGCGCTGAAAGACCGCGATAGCGTCGTCATTGGCTCCGGCGACGTAGACGTTGGCTCCGTCTGAAGAGGCGACGACGGCGACTGCCTGATCGAGACCTTCGGTCGTGCTGAGGCCGTCGATCATCGCGTGCACAAAGACAAGCGTTCCGTCGAGGGGATTACGCGTAAAGACCGCAACGGCGTCATCAACCTGACCCGTGACGTAGACCGACTCGACCGTTCCGTCGTCGATGATTGCCAGGTCACTGGCGCCGCCCAGGCCTTGAACCAGGGCCCCGGCATGATCGTCGCCGTTGAAGACCGCGGTGACGAAGGTCAGGAGGCCCGTTGAGAGATCGCGGTCGAAGACAACGACCGAGTCTTCGAGCAGACCGGTAGCGTAAAGGCTCAGACCGTCTGAGCTGACAGCAACGCCGGATGCACCGTCGAGCCCGTCAATGGTATTGCCGCTGCCATCGTCGGCGCCGTCTCTCAGGAGTTGTGCCAGATTTAACGAACCGGATCCGATCGCCAGGCAGGTCCACTGTGCGTCGGCAAAGTGGGCGCCGCCAAGGTCGGTGTCGAGGATCTCGGCGCCAACGGCATGGGACGGTCCCCGGTTGGAAACGGTGATGGTGTAAGTCAGTGCCTCGCCGGCGGTTGCCGACAGGGCGCCGTCGGTCTTTGAGAGGACCAGATCGGCCTTGGGCGTCAGCACATCCTGGTCAACAGCGTAGTTGTTGTCACCAGGCTGGGGAATGTAAGGAACGGGCTTGCCGATCGAATCCGGGTCGATCGTCCGGTCCGGGGGGAAGACTCGTGCCTCGTTGGTCAGAGTCCCGGTCGCCCAGGGAGCGATCGTTGCCTCAACGGTGTAGGCGACCTGGCCGCCCCATCCGATATTGACCTCGTCATCGATATCACCCAGGCCGCTGGGTGTGCAGCTGGATCCGGAACGCGCCTCGAAGGCGGCGACTGCATTGTCGCCGAGGCCCGCAACGTAAACATGGCTGTTGTCGGCCAGACTGACGGCCACGCCGTAAACCTGGTTGAGGCCGTCGACGCCGTCAACGCCGTCGTATCGGGTTTCGATCAGGTTAAGGGCGCCGAAGTCAGGACTGGTTTCGTCCGCAACTCGCCCGAAGACGGAAAGGGCGCCGTCATGTTCGCCGGCCACGAAAATTCGGAGCCCGTCGGCATCGACCGCCACCGAGCGTGCGCCGGCCAGGCCGTCGACAAATTTGCCGGCCAAGGTCGAACCGTCGGTGATCGCCTGAACAAAGCTCAGACGCCCAAAAGTGTCGCTGGTCTCGTCGTTGTCTCGGGAGAATACCGAGAGGGCGTCGTCGTTGACCGCGGCCACGAAGAGGTGAGCGCCGTCGGGGCTTATGGCCACCGACATGGCCTGATCCAAGCCCTCTGCGGCAACGCCGTCTCTGACGACCTGGAGGAAGGTCAGCTTCCCGCTGATCTGATTCCTTTCAAAAACGGTGATTGCATCATCGATGCGGCTGACGGCGTAGACATGGGCTCGGTCAGGACTGACGACAATTCCGCTGACGCCGTCGAGTCCCTCGACGCCATCGACGCCGTTGCTCTTTCGTTCAACGAACCACAGGATGCCGTTGCTGGATTCGCGATTGAAGACCGCCACGGAGGCCTCGTACTGACCGGCGACGTAGAGATAGCTGCCTCCTACGGTCGTCGGGCCGATGGCCAGGGCGACCGCGCCGGAGAGACCGTCGACCGGATTGCCCATGCCGTCATCGGGATCGTCGACTCCATCTTGTTCCATTTCAACAAAAACCAATTCACCGGTCGCCAGATCCCGTTCAAAGACGGCGACTGCGTTATCCACCTCGGAGGCGACGTAGACGTATCGGCCGTCGGAGCTGACGACGGCCTGAGCTGCACCGTCCAATCCGTCAATCGTCTCGCCATTCGAGTCCAGACCTCCGTCTTCGTAGGCTGCGACAAAAGCAAGGTGCTTGCCTCTGGTGTCGGGGGTGGTTCCCAGTTCGGGGTCGCGGTGGAAAACAACAAGGGCATCGTCGGCAAAAGCTGTTGCCAGGACGTGGTCGCCGTCGCTGGTCACCGTGACGGACCGCGCGGCGGAGAGGCCTGAGACCAACTGGCCGTATCCGTCGTCTCTGCCGTCGATTTCTGCCTCGACAAAGGCGAACGAGGGATCGGGTTGGCGACGGTCAAAGACAGTGAGGGCGTCGTCACCGTCGGCGGTGGTGTAGATGTGGGCGCCGTCAGGACTGAAGGCTATCCCTGATACGATTTCAAGGCCGTGAACGGTCAATTCGGCTGGTGTGAGCGGTTGGCCTTCCCGGAGAACTCCCTGGAAGCTCAGAATGCCCGTCGTGACGTTGCGGCGGAAAATCACCAGCTTGCCGCTGGGGTCGCCTCCGGCAAGGATATGCTCCCCCCGGTCCTGGGAGTTGCTGGCGTCATAGGGGAGGGCGAGGGCACGAACGCCGCTGAGGCCCTCGGCATCCGCCGAGGTCAATTTGACGTCGAAGGTCAGGGCGCCGAATGTTGGACTCTCGCTGTCGCTGTTGCGCTGGAAGGTGACCAGAGCATCGTCGCCAGGTCCTGCGGCGTAGATCTGGGCGCCATCAGGACTCAGGATGAC
Source organism: Gammaproteobacteria bacterium (assembly GCA_003645215.1). Lineage (GTDB taxonomy): Bacteria > Pseudomonadota > Gammaproteobacteria > Eutrophobiales > Eutrophobiaceae > SMWN01. The sequence continues at coordinate 402 of QNEM01000039.1, read as the reverse complement.
AGATGCAGAACCGGCGAGACCGCTGACCCCGCCGATACCGTTGACATAGACCTGTTCGAAGGCCAGCTGTCCGGTGTCCGAGGCTCTGGAAAACCATGAGATGGCGTTGTCGTTTGCGCCGGCCGCGTAGAGGTGGTCTCCCTGGGGGCTGATTGTGAGGGAGCGAACGCCTGCCAAACCGTCTACGCCGCCCGTTCCGTCGGTCAAGGTCTCGACGAAGGTCAGGCGACCTGTTGTGTCGTTGCGCTCGAAGGCGGCTACTGAGTTATCGGTGGCGCCTGCGACATAGAGGAACTTTCCATCTGGGCTCAAGACGAGGTCGGTCGCACCGGCGAGGCCATCGTTGCCTCCGTCGCCGTCAACCAGGCTCTCAACCCACTCCAGGGTCCCGAAATCGTCGCT
>QNEM01000038.1 GCA_003645215.1 Gammaproteobacteria bacterium | reverse complement strand
TTTAATTTTTCTTAAGTGCTGCCTGTGCGACTGCAAGTCGTGCGACTGGTATACGGAATGGTGAGCAAGAGACATAATCGAGTCCCGCCCTGGCAAAGAACATGATTGAATCTGGATCTCCACCGTGTTCACCACAGATACCGCATTTCAGTTCTGGCTTTGTTTTTCTTCCGCGTTTTACTGACATCTGCACTAATTGGCCAACGCCAGTTTCATCGATGGACTGGAAGGGGTTGGTTTTATAAATATGCTTGTCCCGGTAATCCGGCATGAAGCTGCCAATATCATCACGACTGAAGCCAAGAGTCATTTGTGTTAAATCATTGGTCCCAAAACTGAAGAAGTCGGCGTGTTCGGCAATCTGGTCGGCTGTTAATGCGGCACGTGGTATTTCGATCATGGTGCCAATGGGGATATCAAGTTTTCCGGCATAACGTTTTCGCTTTTTAACCTGATTAATGATTTGTTCTATTTTTGTTCGCAAATAAGTGAGTTCAGTTTCAATACCTACCAGGGGGATCATGATCTCGGGTTTGGCCTTGATGCCTCGTTTACGAGTATTGATGGTTGCTTCAACAATCGCCGTGACCTGCATTTCCATTATTTCAGGGTAGCTAATCGTCAAACGACAACCGCGATGTCCGAGCATGGGATTACTCTCATGTAGTTGTTCGATCCGGTTTTTTAAATGTTTCAACGATATGCCAAGAGTTTTGGCCAATTGTTGTTGTGTTGGCCTGTCTTGCGGCAGGAATTCATGTAAGGGCGGATCGATTAAACGGATGGTGACGGGTAGATTGTTCATCGCCCTGAACAAACCTTCGAAGTCCCTGCGTTGATGCGGTAACAGTTTCTTTAATGCCTTGCGCCTATTGTCTTCATTTTCCGCCAGGATCATTTCGCGCATCGCGAGGATACGTTGTTCACCGAAGAACATATGTTCAGTTCGACATAAGCCAATCCCTTTGGCGCCAAATTCACGGGCAATCTTTGCATCCCTGGGTGTATCAGCATTTGCCCGCACCCCCAGTATATTTACCTTGTCGGTCCATTGCATAAAGGTTTTAAATTCTTTGGAAAATCCGGGTGCGCGTTTTGGGATATCACCCAACATGACTTCACCGGTACCACCATCGATACTGATAATATCTTTTCTTGTTATTTTCTTACCCCTGATGGTGATCGTTTGCGTCTGTTCATTGATCTCGACTTCAGATGCGCCAGTGACACAACACTTACCCCAGCCACGCGCAACCACGGCGGCATGACTCGTTGTCCCACCAGTACTGGTCAATATTCCCTGTGCCGCTTTCATTCCGTGTATTGCTTCAGGGCTGGTCTCGTGACTTACTAATATAACTTTCTCACCTTTGCTATTGAGGGCAACGGCTTCATCGGCATTGAATACCGGATAACCGCTTGCCGCACCAGGTGAGGCAGGCAGTCCCCTGGTCAAGACATCCGTTTTTTCTTTTTCGATAAATGAAGGTAATAGACATTGCGTCAGGTCTTGCGCCGGGATACGTAAGAGCGCTGTTTTTTTATTGATCAACTTTTCACTGACCATATCGACTGCAATCTTGACTGCCGCAACGCCGGTACGTTTCCCGGTTCGTGTTTGCAAGATATACAACTGGCCCTGTTCGATAGTGAACTCCAGGTCCTGCATATCACGGAAATGTTTTTCCAGTTTATCTTTAACCTTGAGTAGTTGTTTATATAGCTTCGGTTGCCAATGTAGCATCTCTTCAATGGGGTTTGGTGTACGAATACCGGCCACAACGTCTTCGCCCTGGGCATTGATCAGGAATTCACCATAAAACTCGTTATTGCCGCTGCTTGGATCGCGCGTGAAGGCGACACCGGTTGCAGATTGGTTATTCTTATTACCGAACACCATGGTTTGTATGTTGACCGCGGTACCGGTCAGCCCTTCGATGTTGCTGATACGCCGATAGGTGATTGCGCGTGGATTATTCCAGCTACGGAAGATGGCTTCGATGCTTAAAACCATTTGTTTAAAAGGGTCTTGTGGAAATGCCTGCCTGGTATGTTTCTTATAGATGGTTTTATATTGTTCGATCAGTTCAGTGAGTCCCTTTTCATCCAGATCAATATCGTTTTTAACCTTGTATTTCTGTTTTATCGTCGTGAATGCCTGTTCGAAGTGTTTGTGATCGACTCCCATGACCACATCGCCAAACATATTGATCAAACGCCGATAAGCGTCCAGGACAAAACGTTTATTGTCTGAATTCTTACTCAATTCCTGTACAATTTTGTCATTCAGGCCCAGGTTTAATACCGTATCCATCATGCCGGGCATACTTACCGCTGCACCACTTCGAACTGATAACAACAGGGGGGTTGTCGTTGACCCGAATGCCTTTCCGGTTTCCTTTTCAAGTTGTTTGAGGTTTTTACGGATCACATTCAGAAGTTTTTCTGAAAGTGTTTCACCATTATTAAAAAAATCAGAGCAGGTTTGTGTTGTTATTGTGAAACCGGGTGGCACAGGTAGACCAATACGTACCATTTCGGCCAGGTCTGCACCTTTACCGCCTAGCAGGTCTCGTAGTTCACGATCCCCATCACAACGAATTTTGCCAAAATAATAAACTTGTTTTGTTTTAGCCATACTTACGATTATGGTACGTGCAGTTACATTTATGAATCTATTTTTTTACGAGCTTCAGGCTCAACTCTACTGTATATATTTGTTTTTTTTATAATAATCGCTTGAGAAACACATTCATTTCTTTAGCAGCTTGAATGTCACCTTTGTTTTCGGCTATCTCTATACCCTGTTTGTATGCGTTGATGGCTTCATCATTATTTCCGGCTCCGACCAATGCCTTGCCATAGAGTTTCCAGGCAGCAGAATAATCTGGATCGTGTTTCAGAGCCAATGCCAGATGTTTCACAGCCTGTCCATAATCTTTCGCATTTAAATGGGCATTGCCTAAACTGAAACGTATCAAGGCATTATCCTGTCCTTGTTCCAGCATTGATTCGAAATTGGAGATTATCTGATCAGACATTACTCGTCCTGTCCTAAATAACCTGGCCTTTAGATACGTTGACCGATCTGCATTGACCTATATACAAGGCCTCGTTTCGAAAACCGGATTCTGTATCACCTATAGTCCCTTCTTCTCTATAAACAATCGTATCCAGATCTTTGCATAAATCCAGTAATTCATTTTTACCCAGTCGGTATTTATCACTCGATGGCCCTGAATCCTGTACGCGTGTCCTGGTGAATGTCTGGTAGAAGAGTAATCCATTTTCTCGAAGTGCTGCAATAATCTCAGGCATGATCTGTCGATCAAGGAAGTGGCTGACGACAATCACATCAAATGAGTTCTCTTCAGGTGGGCTGGTGACAACGTCTCTTACTTCGGTCTTGATATCCAGATTCAGGGAGCTGGAAATTTCTTTCAGTTTTTCTATTGCTATGGATGAAATATCCCATGCATGGGATTCCATATTATGTTGCGCCAGGAACAGGGCATTTGCGCCAGGACCAGAGGCCAGATCCAGTGCTTTACCCTGGGCAGGCAGGAGATGGTGAAATTCCTGAAGAATATAGGCAGGGCTTAATTTTGTCGTTTCACCAGTCTGTTGTCTGGATTGATATATTGCATTCCATTTATCAGATTCTTTATTGCTACCGGGAGCAGTCATTACTTGCGCCAGAAGACAGGGGAAAATAACACCAGTAGTGTGAATATTTCCAGACGTCCCATAAGCATGGCAAAGCAGAGGACCCATTTTGCGAAGTCATTGATATTATTATAATGTGCGCTGACATCACCCAGACCAGGTCCAAGATTATTCAGACAGGCCGCGACTGCGGAAAAAGCAGTGATTGGATCAAGACCAGATGCCATCAGTACCAGTTGAAAAAAAATGAATACAGCAGTGTAGGCAGCAAAGAATCCCCATATCGCATTAATCACCCTTTCCTGAACAGGTTTATCATTAATTTTAATAATGAACAGAGCATTGGGATGAATCAGTCTTTTAACCTCGCGTATTCCCTGTTTGAAAAGGAGTAATACGCGAACAATTTTTATACCGCCACCCGTTGAGCCAGCACAGGCACCGAGAAAACTTGCGAAAAGTAATAACATGGGTAGAAAACTTGGCCAGTTTTGATACTGGGTTGTAGTAAAGCCTGTGGTTGTAGCAATAGATATGGATTGGAAGATTCCATCTACAAACATTTTGGTCAAGTCCGTGTAATCTGAGGTTATCGACAGGTAGATACAAGTGACCAGACAAACGATTCCCATAATACTCAGGTAAGCCCTGAGCTCCGAGTCATGCCAATAGGGTTGGGTACTTTGGTTTCGCCATGCAAAAAAATGCAGGGTGAAATTGATGCCTGAAAATATCATGAAGACAATGGCTATAGTATCAACCCATATGTTATTAAAATAACCAATACTCGCATCGTGTGTAGAGAAACCACCAATAGAAACCGTTGAAAAGCTATGGCTGATGGCATCGAAAAAAGTCATACCGGCCGCCCAGTAAGACAGACAACAAGTCACGGTCAAACCAAGATAAATATACCAGAGGGCTTTGGCAGTTTCGGTGATACGCGGTGTTAATTTTGATTCTTTCATCGGCCCTGGTGTTTCAGCCCGGTATAACTGCATACCACCAATACCCAGGATGGGTAGTATCGCGACAGCTAAAACAATAATACCCATACCACCTAACCATTGCAGTTCCTGACGGTAAAACAATATTGGTTTAGGCAGATCATCAATACCAGTGAGAATTGTTGCACCTGTAGTGGTCAAGCCTGACATGGACTCGAACACAGCATCGGTAATACTTAGATGTGGTGTGTCTGATAAAACAAATGGAATTGCACCTGTGAATCCCAGACCTACCCAGAAAAGTACAACAACAACAAAGCCATCTCTGAGTTTTAATTCATTACGGATATTTCTAACAGGGAACCACAGGCAAAATCCAATAAGGGTGATAAGGAAAATAGCAGTCAGGAAACCCTGCAGGCTGCTGTCATTACTCCACCACGCTATGGCGATTGGAGGTAATAATGTCAGGCTAAACAGGCTGAGCAAGATCCCCAGGATTCGTTGAACGACTGCATATTGCATTATGTATGTTGGCCAGAAAAGAGATTATAGGAAAGTGATACCCACCTGAAACAAACGTTCTATTTCGGGGACCTGTTTCTTGTCTGCCACCAGTAAGATGACGTGGTCTTCAGCCTCTATCACGGTATCATGAAGAGCAAGGATAACTACATCTCCTCGAACCAGTGCCCCAATACTTGTACCTGGTGGCAAGTCAACTTCTTCAATCATGCGACCGACAACCCTGGAAGAATCCTTGTTGCCGTGTGCAACTGCCTCGATTGCTTCTGCAGCTCCTCTCCTTAGGGAATGGACCGCAACGACATCGCCTTTTCTGATATGGGCCAGTAGTGTCCCAATCGTTGCCTGTTGCGGAGATATGGCGATATCAATCACATTGCTCTGTACCAAATCAACATAACCGGCACGGTTGATGAGTGCCATTACCTTACGTGCACCAAGACGCTTGGATAACATCGATGAAATAATATTTGCTTCGTCTGCATGGGTCAGTGCACAGAAGATGTCGGTGTCATCAATATTTTCTTCTCTGAGCAATTCTTCGTTCGTCGCATCACCATGCAATACAATAGTGTTTTTCAATTGTTCGGCAGCATGTTGCGCGCGTTCAAAGTCCATTTCTATGAGCTTCACCTGATACTGTCGCTCCAACTTCATGGCCAATCGCATGCCAATATTACCGCCACCCGCCAGCATAATGCGTTTCACTTCTCTCGTTGTGCTGCGCAGGCTTTGTAACAGGGCCCGTACGTGTTTTGGTGCACCGATAAAGAAAAGTTCATCATCAGGTTCAACGACAGTATTTCTATCCGGGATGATTGCCTTGTTATGACGGAACAGGATGACGATACGGCAGTCAAGCTCTGGTAAATATCTGCCAACATCACCTGTCCGGTGACCCACCAGAGGGCCACTGTAATTGGCTCGTACCGCAACCATCTGCGCCTTGCCTTCAGCAAATTCCAGAACCTGTAGTGCTCTTGGGTAGCTGATCAGACGCTCTATATGTTCGGTGACTAATTGTTCAGGACTGATAAGGACATCAATGGGCAAAGCTTCCTGCGCAAACAATGCTGTTTTTGAGAGGTATTCTGTATTTCTTACACGTGCTATTTTTGTCGGGGTGTGAAATAAAGTGTAGGCCACCTGACAGGCGATCATGTTGATTTCATCGCTATTTGTCACGGCAAGTATCATATCCGCATCCTTTGCACCGGCTTGTTCAAGTACGGAAGGGTGGGATGCGACACCTACAATTGTCTGTAAATCATATCGCTCATTCAGGTTAGTCAAGCACTTGGGATTTGAATCTACAACGGTTATGTCATTCGCCTCACCAACAAGATTTGCGGCTACCGAGGAACCGACCTGACCTGCACCGAGAATAATTATTTTCATTGTTTGTGTTCTACCGGATGAATCATTACCAGAAAAATCATAATTATGGTCTTCATATTCAGCTCATGCATGTGCCTGGTAATTTTATGAATATTCATTGCTCAAATTTCCTGCACTATAGCCAGACTTATCGAATCTTCCAACCTGTTTTGGAACCTGACTATTTTGAATCCTGGTTTTTAATCGTAATGCCAAGTGATTTCAACTTACGATAAAGATGCGTCCGTTCCATACCGACGGCTTCAGCTACTTTACTTACACTACCACCTGCAGCAATAAGCTTGTGTTGTAAATATTCTTTTTCAAATCGCTCTCTTGCTTCACGTAGAGGCATATCAAAATCAGGGATGAAATTTTGCTCATCAGCCAGTGAGGTAACTTTACCCCGTGCCAGATCCAGCTCATCTATATCAATATTTTCTTTAGTGCCAAGAATAAGCAGTCTCTGCACCATGTTCTTTAGTTCTCTGACATTACCGGGCCAGGAATAGCTGCGTAGCTGGTTTTGTGCCGCGACAGTAAAATGTCGATAGGCCAGCCCCTCTCTATCAGCAAAATAATCAACATAAAACTCAAGTAATTCCGGGATGTCTTCAGTATGTTCACACAATGGCGGGATATGGATAGGCAGGATGTTTAATTGATAATAGAGATCGTCACGAAAAAGACCTTCATTGACCAGTTTAAGAAGATCGTGATTGGTTGCGGCGATAATGCGGATATCAAAAGCTTTTGTTTTTGTGCTACCAACACGTGTGAAATATTTGTTATCCAGAGTGTTCTGTAGTTTGGCCTGCAGGGAAAGATCCATATCGGCGATGTCCTTGAGAAACAGGGTGCCGCCTTCTGCCTGTTCAAAGAAACCGCTTCTGTCCTTGTCTGCCTCCTCGCTACCAAAAAATTCCATTAGAAAATTATCTGCAGACAGGGCTGAGATACCGACGCTGATAAATGCTGCTTCAGATCTGGAACTTTGATTGTGCAGATAGCGAGCAAAGCGTTCCTTGTCCGTGCCAGACTCACCGGTAATCAAAACAGGTGTACTGTGTTCAACAATTTGCAAAATCTTTTCTCTCAGATTTTGCATGACCTTACTCTTGCCTATAGGTGAATCTACACGCTGGTTATAGTCTTTAAGGCGAATGTTTTCTCTTTGTAATGACGTATTTTCCAGGGCATGTTTCACCGTCAGTATTAACTTGGCGAGTGACAGCGGTTTCTCGATAAAATCGTAAGCACCCAGGCGGGTTGCCTCGACGGCAGTCTCGACCGTGCCATGGCCGGAAATCATAATCACCGGTACGTGCATCCGGTTTGACTCATTCCATTGTTTGAGTAAGGTAATGCCGTCAATTCCTGGCATCCAGATATCAAGCAGGATCAGATCAGGATCAAATTCTTCACGAATGTTATCAGCTTGAGTCGCATCTTCTGCGACGGTAACTTCAAAATTTTCGTCTTCAAGTATTTCCTTGATCAGACTTCTTATGTCTGGTTCGTCATCAACCACCATAATTTTGCCGGCTATCATGAAGTCATTCCTGTTTTGCCATTCGTATTATTACTATGCGTGTTGTCATCTTGCTTCTGCATGATCGGTAATCTGATTATCGCACTTACACCGGCTTTGTTCTTATTGTTTTCGAGCCAGACAACGCCATTATGCTCTTCAATAATTTTCTTTACGATGGCGAGACCTAATCCCGTGCCTTTTGTCTTGGTGGTTACATAGGGCTCAAAGATATGCTCCATGATATCTTCCGAAATACCCGGCCCGGAATCACTGATTAAAATTTCTACATATTCGGTACCTGCTGTTGAAATACACTGGCTGGTAATGGTTAATGTTGAATCAGTAATTTCTTCGCAGGCATCAAATGCATTTTTCAGAAGGTTATTAAAAACTTGCCTGAGTCTGCTCACGTCTGCATTAACCATTGGCAAGTGAGTTTCCAGGTTTAGTTCGATTTCGGTCTTTTGATCCAGGTTGGTGAATAAATCCAGTACTTCCTTTATCAGGGTATTAATGTCCATGGCCTGTGTTTTTGTCTCTGGCGGTCTTGCATAGTCTGAAAATGTGTTAACCATGTCCTTCATGGTTTCTACCTGTTGCACAATAGTATTTGTTAAACGGTCAAGGGTATCTGCGTCCTTTTGGTCCATGGTGTGAAGATACTTATGGCGTAATCGTTCAGCTGCAAGTTGAATTGGCGTCAACGGATTCTTGATTTCATGTGCAAGCCGTCGTGCCATCTCACTCCATGCAGCATTTTTCTGTCCCTGTAACAGTTCGGTTATGTCATCAAAGACGATGATATAACCTTCGTTTTCATCCTGAGTTATCGAATGTGGTGTGCCGCTACACATCAGAATTTGTCTTCCACTTTTTCCAAATAGTGTGATTTGTTCGCGCCAATCCTGCTCAGTATTATCATGGGAGAGGATGGTTTTTTGCATGGGTTCAAGATGTTGATATTTCAGGCAAATATTTTCCAGGGATTCACCGGTCACGGAATTAATGGGTATGCCTAGAATTTTCCCCGCACTAATATTGGAAGTACGCAATATCTTGTTTTTATCAAACACCAGTACGCCTGATGAGAGCCTTCCAAGGACAGCTTCAAGATAAGCCTGTTGTGTTTCTGCCTTAAGTTGACTGTGACTAGCGGCGTCGCGTGCCTGCGCAATTTTTTGTGTCATTTCATTAAATGAGGCCACCAGAAATCCAAGTTCATCATTGCTGGGTATCGGTATCTGGGTGTGGTAATCACCATCAGCAATCGCCCTGGTGCCCTCTGCCATGTCTCTGATAGGTGCGACATGTCGTTTGGAAAAGTAAAATGCAGTCCAGACCGTAGCAAACAGGCTGAATAAAAGGACCAGGGTCAGAACCAGAATAAAGCTGAGTTTAAGTTGCTCACGAAGATAAGAGAGTTCTTTGTATTTGATATACGAGGTTTGAATGCTATTGGTCAGCGTATTTATTTCCTCTGAGACAGGGTAGAGTGCCTGAATCATTCTTGAATTATTCACTACGTTTATATCAGTTACATTTACAACTACGCGGATATGCAAACCTGATCTGATTGTATTGTCCAGTCCTGTGTAGCTTCCGCCTTGTTGCAGTTGTAATAAAATAGTATCGCTCGGTCTATCAGGGATAACGCTCTCGGTATTTTCTGAGCTCGAGGTGATGACACCACCCTGTCTGTTCATCAGTGTGACTTCCTTGGCATTCGTGCGGGTACGCAGTTCATCAATTTCAAAAGGCATCTCTGCATCTGATATCCCGGATGTTTCCTTTGCCATTTGATTTGTCTGCTTCAGTAATTCTCTCATCCGCGTATCAAGAGAGAGTTTGCTCAGCTTGAGTGAATCATCCAGTGCCTGTTCAACGCGTAGATCAAACCAGCTATCAATACCACGATGTAAAAAATCCAGGGAAAAAAGATAAACGACCAATACAGGAGTCACGGAGAGTGCTGTAAACATGGCAATCATTCGCACGGTCATACGTGTCCCTGGTATTTGATTGCGGCGCTGCTGTATCAGGTGTCTCAAATTCAGGAATATGAGCGTCACTAATGAACAAAGACCCAGAGTGGTAAAGATTAAAAGCCCCGAATACAGGCGACTGAACTGTGATGAATCCCTGAGTGCATCACTCATCATCAGTAAAGCAGCGAGCATACAGGCAAATAAAAATAGCCCGGTGTAGAGAATGACTGTGCCGGATTTTCTCATTGTTTAATTGTCCACTTGAACCAGGGACTGGATAATTGCCAGTCTGAGGAAACATAGGCTGATAGTCTTAATGGTGTTGGAAGTGATTCTGTATTTAAACTGGCACGTACCAGTGCGGTATATTTTTTATCCTGTTGCAGAGCAGCGAGTCCTAGAAATGGATAATCATTAATTGACCCCATGAATTCGAGCGCGTATTGAAAACTGCGGAAATGATGTTTGTTGCCGGTGTTCAAATCAGTGATAAGGTACTGTTCGCTGAGAGGCTGATATTCCAGTCGTTGGCTGAATACTTTATTGCGAATCTTTTTATCCCATAGCCATTTTCTGTTTTGTTTTGCCTGTACCTCTATATCAATCTGTAATGCAATCCCGTGTTCAAGCGCCTTCAGGGCTTCTTTGCTGAAGTGAAATTGTATATCAGCATTGAGCGTGTACTCGGATCCATCCAAATTCAACTCTGCACTTTCAACAATGAAGCCATGCTTTGATTGCAGATGGTGTAATTCTGCATGGGTTGATACTGGCAATAGCAACAGGCCCACCAGGGCAGACAGGATAATGTGTGTCCCCGTCTCAGGTTTTTTGCAATTGAGCATAATAAAATCCATCCATTGCATTATCACCGGGTAGAATCTGTCGACCATACTCTGTAGCCATGCCCCAAGATGCCTCTATTGGTATCGAATTAACATCATTATGTTTATTGCTGAAAGCAGCGATTTGATCGTCATTCTCTGCTTTAAATACTGAACAGGTAATATACAGCAACTTGCCACCTTTGCTTAACAATGGCCACAATGCCTCGAGTATCTCTGCCTGTAAAACCGTAATGTTCTGGATATCTTCAGCTGTTCGTAAGTATTTAATATCAGGATGTCTACGGATAACACCTGAAGCACTACAGGGGGCATCAATCAAAACTCGGTCAAACAGTTGTTTGTCCCACCAGTCATCCACAGCACGAGCATCATTTTGCATCAGCGTTGCGCTGAGACCAAGGCGCTCTAATGTGCTCTCAAGTTTTTTAAATCGGTGAGGTTCCTTTTCGACAGCAACGACTTCTTTCAGTGTTGGCATGGTTTCTAATAGATGTGCCAGTTTCCCTCCGGGTGCGGAACACGCATCCAGGATTCGTTCTCCTGCTTGTGGTTGCAGTAAGGGGATGGCCAGCTGGGCTGCGGTATCCTGAACAGAGACATGGCCTTCAGCAAAATCGGGCAGTGCTTCTACACCCACAGGGTGAGTTAGAACGATGCCAGTTTGATTCAGGTTCGATGCCTGGGCTTCTATTCCAGCAGCCTGCAGTTTTTTCAGGTAGCTATCACGATCTGTACTGCGTAAATTCACCCTCAGGCTCATGGGTGGCGGTAAATTATTTTCCTTGATGATTGATTGCCAGTGTTGAGGGTATT
>QNEM01000037.1 GCA_003645215.1 Gammaproteobacteria bacterium | reverse complement strand
GCACTGACCCAAACGGACCAGATACCTTTACGTCTGCCACCAAGCTTGTGTAGTTTCAGTCCAGGCAAATCTAAATCCTTCGGCCCAGTTGATGCGTGTAATCGGCCTAATATCAAATTCAGGCGTCCTGCATGTTTCGCCTGAATACCTGATTTGGTTCCTTTCAGGAAAAACTTCTCCAATCCTTTGTGTTTAAAACTCCTGATCATCAGTCAAGTGTAACTTATAACGTAACAGGTGCCAACCGTAAATACAGTCAGCTAGACAGAATTCCCTATATTCTGTTAAATAAATCTGTCACCGTACAATGCTTGTCATCTCGAAGCGAAGGGAGGGATCTTTCTCTCGATTTTCATTCGAAAGCAAGGACCCTAAGATCTCTCCCTGCAGTCGAGATGACAGTAATAAGGAGTTGAATAGGATTCGGGATGACAAGCTATGCGAGAAAGACGTTTAAGCTATTTCTGGCATTACGAAAATGGCTTAAAGGGGCTGCAGTGGACTATAATACCGAGCAGGAAAGTCACTGGAAAATATCTTGAGGTAAAGAACAATGAATAGCAAATTGAACCGGGAAGAGAAAGCAATCCTGAAGTCATACGAGGATTTGTTATACAAGTTAGAAGATATGGAACTCAATGCCATTGCTGATGCTCGTGTAGGCCAGAAACGAGTGAAGGTAGAGCTGGATGATCTATAAGCTGGAATTATTAATAAAAGAGTTAAAAGAATGGAAATCACTGGATTCCCGCTTTCTCGGGAAAGACGGCTAAGCTAAGCATTGTGGTACAGCAGTCGAGAAATCTTGATTTTTAAGTAAAAAACAAGATCCCTCACCTCTCGGGTTCGGGATGACAACCTCTCTGTCATTTCGAATCCCGGTAGGGTGAGAAATCTTTAACGAGACAGTGGTGATTGCACACACTCTTTCAGGAATTATGTTGAAAAATAGACTAAGGCAATTGGCAGAACTATCACTATTGCAGTGGTGGATAATTTTGGTCGCTATATTTACGCTTCCTATGATTGCGCTAAGTTTAAAGCTAAGCGGTTTTAAGCAAACTAAAAATAGAATGTCTCGATTGATTCCAAATAGAACAGACGACATCTCGGCAAGAGAAGATGATTTATCCCGTGCACAATTTATTTCTCGAGCTGTCGCTATTGCTGGGAATCATGGTGTATACCATGCAAATTGTTTAAAACAATCATTATTGTTGTGGTGGCTACTCGCACGTCGTGGAATTCCCTGTGAATTAAAGCTGGGCACACAAAAGCTACCCCAGGAAACATTCAGTGCACACGCATGGGTTGAATATAAAGGGGAAACTTTAGGTGACTCCTCCAGGTTCCAGCATCAGTTTTTAGTTTCATGATGATAATGATTTAGACTATCTATTCGTGTTAAATTGACGTTTTTGTCAGACGACAATAGTACCTCTTTCAATTTAGTTGCACATTTAATGTCAATTTATCTGAAGCGCATAGTACTGGGTATCATATCTTTCACATTGGTGGGATGTTCTGTGATCCCGGTCCCGTTCACACAAGATGAAATTAGTACTCGGGCTGAAGAAGACAAGTCACAGTTAACCGTTGACCAGGAACCTGTAACTAAAGCTATTTCATTATATGAAGCCATGGCAAGGGCATTGGGATATAACCTCGATTTACGCCTTGAATTATTCAAAAAGACATTGGCAACAAGACAACTGGATTTGACGCGTTATGAGCAGTTACCTGATTTAGTTGCAAGTGTTGGTTATGACAGCAGGGATAATTTTTCTGGCGCCTCTAGCACATCATTAACTACAGGACAGCAGTCACTGGAATCATCCACATCTTCTGATAAAGATGTTATCTCTGCTGATTTGGGTTTGAGCTGGAATATCCTTGATTTTGGCGTTTCCTATTATCGAGCACAACAAGCTGCAGACAGGGTACTCATTGCTGAAGAGCAGAAACGAAACATAATTAACCGTATTTTAAAAGATGTACGAATAGTATATTGGCGTGCAGTTAGTAATGATCGCTTGATTCATAGACTTGAAGATTTGATGATTCGGGTCACTCAGGCATTAGAGGATTCGAAACAAGTTGAGTATAAACGATTATCAACACCACTAGCGGCCTTAACTTACCAACGTGAATTAATAGATAATAAAGAAGAACTCCAGGAGTTATATGAAGGGCTATCACTGGCCAAAATTCAACTGGCGTCACTAATGAACTTACCCTTGGGCGAGGAATACGAATTGGTTGTTAATGAAAGACCAGAGGATATTCCTTCCCTGGGTTACACACCGCAATTTATGGAGTTGCTTGCACTTGAGAATCGCTCTGAGTTAAGAGAAATATCATACCAGAAGCGCATTAACTCGCAGGAAACCAGGGCTGCTCTTCTCAGTTTACTGCCTGGAATTGATTTAAATTTCGGAAAAAATTACAGTGACAACAGCTTTTTATTTAATACCAACTGGTTGAGTTTTGGCGCGAGAGTAAGCTGGAATTTGTTAAATGTTTTCAAATATCCAGCGACAAAAAGAGTGGCTGAAACCCAGGCAGAAATCCTGGATGCACAACGCCTGGCATTAAGCATGGCGATATTAACACAAGTGCATATAGGCCTGGCTCAATATGAGCATGCAAAAAATAAATACTTAACTGCCGCTGATTACAATGAGACTCAAATTAAAATCCTCGAACAAATTCAAACAGCTGCTGAAGTGGATGCAGCAAGCCAACAGGACCTGATTCGAGAAGAAATGAATGCGTTAGTCTCGGAAGTTAGATACGATATTGCCTATGCTGAGCTAGAGGGTGCATATGCTAATTCATACGCGGCAATGGGCATCGACCCTTCTTTTGATAATCTGGACACTGAAAATATAGAATCACTGGCAAAATCACTTGAGTACTTTTTCGAAGCGCAAAAACAGAACAAGAGCAGTATGTCAATGCAATTAAAAAATAAAGAAAGTTTTAAATAAATTATGCGATACATTAGAAAGACTAGATTATATAGATTATGTTTTTCAATATTTCTATTCAGTCATATCTTCATTGTTTATGCAGAAGAGAATAGTTCTTCTAATGACATGTCTGAAGAGACAATCAGAGGACTTGTTAAGCCACAGAAAAAAACAGTCATATCCAGTGAAATTCCTGCAAAGATAATCAATATCCCGTTTAAAGATGGAGAGGCCTTTAAACAAGGCGATCTGCTGATTAAATTTGATTGCTCACTTTATTATGCACAATTAGCATCAGCCAATGCAGAGCATGAAGCGAGATTAAAAAGATATGAAAATAACAAAGAGCTGCTCTCGTTTGCTGCAACCAGCAATATAGAAGTCGAACTATCCAAAGCAGAAATGAAGAAAGCTGAAGCCGAGGTTCAGGTTGCTAATGTGAGAGTTAGGCATTGTGCAATTAAAGCTCCTTATTCTGGACGTGTTATAGATGTATTAGCTAACGAGTATGAAAGTGTTGATATGGAAACCGAACTACTTTCTATATTGAACGATATACAATTGGAAATTGAACTGATTGTGCCATCCAAATGGCTAGGCTGGTTAAGCAAGGGAGAAGCTTTTGAATTTCTGGTAGATGAAACCAGTCAAAAATATCCTGCTAAAATCTCACGTATAGGCGCGGTGGTTGATCCAGTCAGTCAGACAATCCGGGTGATTGGTTTATTTGATACTCCGAGTGAAGACATCCTGTCTGGAATGAGTGGAACCGCTTTTTTTAACTCTATTCATTAACACTATACAATAGGTTTCTATAGCAATGGCGTCCAATCCAGAGCCTGACAATGATAATCTATCAACGCTTCTGCAATTAGAGGCGTTGGCTCGCAATGCAGAATCAGAAAAAGCCTTACAATTTTTTGTTGTTAATGAATCACGACGACTGATAAATTATCGACAGGCCTTTCTTTTTTCAGCCACAAAAAATGATAAACGCCACTGCCGGGTGGAAACGGCATCGAGTTTATCTGTTATTGATAAAAACTCTCCCTATATAAGATGGCTCGAACATATAGTCAGGGTGTTGTTTGATGCTAGCCAGATCACTTCGATACAGCGAGTCGATGTAGAAAGTTGTCCAGAGAAAGATCGAAAGGACTGGAACGAATACTCATTACCATTTGTCGTTTGGGCACCTTTGCTTCTGCCTGATGGTACATTCATTGGTGGACTATGGCTGGCCAGGGAAACACCGTGGCAGGATAATGAATTAACCTTGATTAAGAGACTTGCTGATACCTATGCACACGCATGGGCAGCACTCGTTGGAAAAAATAAAATTACACGTGGTTTCAGCTTGAAGCGACTTATATTTATGGCCGTATTGGCAAGTCTCGTTTTAATAAGTTTTATCCCTGTGAGATTATCTACTATCGCCCCTGTAGAAATAGTTGCCAAAGAACCTGCTATCGTCAGTGCGCCTATGGATGGTGTCATCAAGGAAATACCCATATCACCCAATACATTTGTATCACAAGGTGATGTTGTATTCAGATATGAAGATACGAATCTGCGAAATTCTTATGAGATCGCTGAAAAGTCATACGAGGTGGCAGTAGCAAGATTACGCAAGGCATCACAGGGGGCTTTTCAGGATACAAAAATCAAGGCTCAAATTTCCTTATTGAAAGCGGAAGTAAATTTGAAGGAAACAGAGCTTAATTTTGCCAATGAACTGCTACAACAGGTTATTGTGACTGCCGATAAAGATGGTTTGCTGATTTATACCGAGAAATCTGACTGGATAGGCAGGCCAGTTTCAGTTGGCGAAAGGGTCATGGAAGTTGCCAATCCAGAACAGGTACAGTTCAGGATCGATCTGCCTGTCGATGATGCCATCGTATTAAACCAGGGAGCTGAAGTTGATGTGTTTCTCGATATTGATCCTTTAAAATCGATTGCTGCAAAAATAACACATGCAAGTTTTAACGCATATCTTACGCCTTCGGATGTACTGGCCTATCGTGTTGAGGCATCAATTACTGAACCAGACATTGATGTACGTATCGGTTTACAGGGATCTGCAAAAATATATGGGTCTAAGGTCAGTTTATTTTTCTATTTATTCAGACGACCTATCTCCGCATTAAGGCAGTTTATCGGCATATGACAAATAGCGAGGAAAATGATTTTCCTCTGCCCGAGTTAAGGGAAGATATCCAACTGCTTCAGGGACCAACTGCATTAGATGGTTCTCCTACATGGACAATATTTGATCCCATACGTAATCGTTATTTCAAGATTGGTTGGTTAGCATTCCAGTTATTATCACGCTGGTCAGTTGGCACAGTTCAAAAGATTACCAATATTGTTAAACGAGAGACCACCTGTAATATTAATGAAAAAGATGTCGAGGATCTGATCAGGTTTTTATATGGAAATAATTTAACCAGAAATTCAGCAAATAATACCAGCGATGACTACTATATTCAGTATCAGAATGGGAAACTCGGCTGGATTGCATGGTTATTGAAAAATTATCTTTTTCTACGCGTGCCTTTGGTTCGACCAAACACATTCTTTCAAAAAATAATTCCATATACCGATCCACTGTTCTCTCATATCACCAGGAATGTCATTTTTGTTCTGGGTCTGTTGGGTCTTTATCTGGTGGCACGTCAGTGGGACACATTTGTAAACACATTCTTATATTTCTTTAATTTTAAAGGTGCAGTATTGTATTTTATTGCACTGGTATTCATCAAAGTATCCCATGAATTGGGTCATGCGCTCACAGCAACACGGTTTGGCTGTAAGATTCCTACTATGGGTGTTGCACTCCTTGTGCTTTTTCCTGTGCTATTTACGGATACTAGCGATGCCTATCGGCTAACCTCGCGCTCACAACGTTTGTATATTGGGGCTGCAGGGGTATTAACTGAATTTTACCTGGCATTAATTTGTATATTTCTCTGGAGCTTCTTGCCGGATGGCATGCTCAGGAGTACCGCTTTTGTGGTTGCTACAGTAAGCTTTTCTCTGACCTTACTGTTGAATATTAATCCATTTATGCGTTTTGATGGGTATTATATTTTGTCAGACTGGTTGGGGATAGAAAATTTACAAAGCCGTTCATTTGCATTAGGTAAATGGAAATTAAGGGAGATTTTATTTTCACTCAAGGATCCACTGCCTGAAAAATTCTCTGCAGGCATGCAGAAATTCCTTATTATTTATGCATGGTGTACCTGGACATATCGTTTTTTTCTTTTAGTGGCTATTGCATTCATTGTTTATTATTTATTTTTTAAATTACTTGGTATTATTCTGTTTGTCGCAGAAATATATATATTTATTTTAATGCCAATTATCAAAGAAATAACAGTGTGGTGGAACAGGCAAGAATCTATATTGCAATCACAACGCTCTTTTTTAACAGCATGTATTTTTCTTATGTTGTTACTGGTGTTTTTTATCCCCTGGAATTCTCGCGTTACCTTTCCAGCTATCCTTGAGCCCATAGAAAAAACCACAGTATATGCACCAGCCCCGGGTCGTATTGGATCAATTCAAGTAAGTAATGGAGCAGAAATAAAAGCAGGGGAGACTATTGTCGTTCTTGATTCTCCACAAATCGACGATGACATTTTACGTACTAAAACACAGATACAAGCACTTAACTTGAGGTTACAAAGAATTGCGGCTAGTGCTGAGGATTTGTTTGATGTGCATATACTTCATCAA
This sequence comes from Gammaproteobacteria bacterium, assembly GCA_003645215.1. Taxonomy (GTDB): domain Bacteria; phylum Pseudomonadota; class Gammaproteobacteria; order Eutrophobiales; family Eutrophobiaceae; genus SMWN01. Next base: position 4,982 of record QNEM01000037.1, on the reverse strand, counting down.
CAATTAAAGGAGCAGGAGTCTAAACTTGCTGGCCTGATGGAGCTCAAAGACAGGCTGGTCATCCGCAGCCCAATATCAGGCAAGATTGTTGAGATAGCTGATTCACTACATCCAGGACGATGGATCAATGAAACCTTGCCTATTGCCTTTATTATTCAGGAGGACGCCTTGCTCGTGGAGGGCATGGTTTCTGCAATTGATCTGTCCAGACTGGAAATATCACAGGATGCACTTTTTATTCCTGATGATGTAAGCAGAGATAGCATTCGTGTTGAAGTCAGTGAACTGGAATATTCCAATATCACTAACCTTGATGTGCCTTATTTTGCATCAATATTTGGAGGTGAAATAGCTGTTCGCCAGGATGAAGGAAGTCATTTGGTACCTGAGGTTTCCATCTACAGGATTAAACTGGATATTAAAGATAAGAACAAGCACACTCCTAATCAGGTTGTTAGAGGCATAGTAAATGTTGAAGGTGAGCCTAAAAGTTTCGCAAAGCGTGTATATGAAATTGTCGCTGCAGTATTGATTCGTGGCTCAGGTTTTTAGAACAAGACAGAATAACGTATGGATGAAAAAGATAACAAACTAGAAATCAATGCTACCAGGCACTTCACTGCCTGGATGGCCGAACAAAAAGCCAGCCTGATGTTTACCACCTATCAAACAGGTAAATTATTTTCTTTGGGGTTACAGGCGGATGGGCGTTTGTCAGTGTTTGAAAGGACGTTGGCTCGTTGTATGGGACTTTATGTGACAGAAGATGCGCAAACAGTTTATTTAAGTACGCTCTACCAAATCTGGCGTTACGAACGAGCTACTGAAGCCGGACAGGCGTATGAAGGTTATGACGGGCTCTATATACCACAGTCATGCTCCGTGACTGGTGATCTGGATGTTCATGATGTTGTATTGAATAAGAAGAACGAATTAATATTCGTGAATACACTTTTTAGTTGCCTGGCAAAAGCCAGTGATAAACATAGTTTCATCCCGTACTGGAAACCTCCTTTTATTAGCAAACTGGCAGCTGAAGATCGTTGTCATCTAAATGGACTTGCCATGCGTAGCGGTAAGCCAAAATATGTCACCAGCGTGAGTACGGCAGACGTCAATAATGGTTGGCGCGACCGGCGTTGGGAAGGTGGGGTGGTGATGGATATAGAAAAGAATGAGATAATTGCAGAAGGTCTTTCTATGCCACATTCGCCACGCTGGTATAAGAATAAATTATGGGTGCTTAATTCTGGCACCGGGGAATTTGGTTACATCAATATCAAAAAAGGTGAATTTAATGCGGTCGCATTCTGCCCGGGTTATCTCAGGGGCATGACATTCATTAACGATTATGCCATCGTTGGCATGTCTCAGCCGCGAGACAACAAAACATTTAATGATTTGCCGTTGCAAGGAAATTTAAAAGAGAGAAATGCAGAGCCTCGTTGTGGGCTACAGGTGATTGACCTGAATACAGGCGATGTTGTTCACAGCATTCGGATTGAAGGTATCGTTGCAGAATTATATGATGTCGTCGTATTACCGAATGTGATCCGTCCCATGACATTAGGCTTTAAATCAAATGAAATACAACATATCTTGAGTATTGGTGAGTAAAGCAATGAATCAAACTGTAAAGGTATTACCAGATGTATTATCACAGGAGGTCAGTGGTGAGACTGTCCTGCTTGATCTGAATAATGAAAATTATTTTGGTTTAAACGAGGTTGGCACAAGGATATGGCAGCTGCTACAAGAACAGAACGACCTGGAAGGAATATACGACATTCTGCTAGATGAATATGAAGTAGATGCGAAACAACTAAGGAAAGACTTCGATGGCATAATTAAACAGCTTATGGATACAGGCTTGATTGCAATCAAAGAAGCGTGAACCACAACACACAAAATCAATTTCACTCAAGATATAATAAAAAGAGTCAGAAAGAAAATAGAGAACTGGGCATTTTCCATCTGTCTCTAATACACGACGATGTTCTAATGAAATTGCTCTGTTACCATATATTATAATCTTTAAATCTATCGAAGAACCAGTGACTTACATTGTTTTACTGGAATCAGAAAAAGTGGCGCCAAAATTGCTATATTATTTGTAATCATTAAAAAAGATATATTTAGGATAAGAAAAGGTATATTTATAATAAATGGTATGAATATGAATGAGTTATGAATGGAATTGAAGCTAAATTAATAAGTAAAGGCCGCATGGTTGTTTAAATGGATAAACGACAACAAAGACATATCAAGCAGATAGAACATAAGCGCATCATCGAACGTGCAGCTGAACATATTATTCTGCCACATACAGGCTTGGCCGAAACTGTAATATCACTAGAGCCTCGGTTTATGTTTGATGCAGCAGGTTTGGCCACTGGTGCAGAAGTCACCGTGGATGCGACTGCACAGGCCCAAATTGATACTGCCCTGGCCGATGCTGCCGTTGATGTAGCACTGATTGATGATGCCACCGCCCCTGCCGTTTCCCAGAATGACAATAATGATTTAATTGAAGCATTAGCGACAGTTGAACCACCAGGCAGTAGCCAGGAAATTATATTCGTTGATAGTTCGGTGAATGATTACCAGACCCTGTTATCAGGGATTAACCAGAATGTAGAAGTGATTATGCTAGACGCCAATCGTGATGGCGTTGAACAAATCGCAGAAATCCTTGCCGGTCGAAGTAATATCAATGCCATTCATATCATCAGCCATGGTGATACTGGTCAGTTGCATCTGGGTAACACCATACTCACCGCAGAATCAATGCAGGGAGAACACGTAGACGAACTCGCTATCATTGGACAGGCCTTAAGTAGTGATGCCGATATATTGATCTATGGTTGTAACTTTGCGGCAGGTGAATATGGTCAACAGGCCGCAGAGACTTTAGCTAAACTCACGGGTGCTGATGTTGCTGCCTCTGATGATGCAACGGGTGCTACAGAACTTGGCGGTGACTGGGATCTGGAAGTTCAGCAAGGTGATATTGAAACCAGAATTGCTATTGAAGAACTGGCGCAACACAATTGGCTAAATACACTAGTTAGTGCTGAAGTAAACCTCGATCCAGACAGTAGTCAAAGTAACAATGGTGTGTATGTGAACGTGACACCCGATGGTTCAGTAGTGGATGTTACTGATTCAGATGCAATTATTACCGATGTTGACGATACAGAGTTGGCTTCACTAACGATTGATGTTGTTGCCGTTCGAGATGGTAACGCAGAGTTATTGACAATAGCGGGCGCTCAATTCCAGTTGGCAACCACATCAAACTCAAATGTTACTGTGGGTGGGACGACCTTTAATATTGCTTATGATGCGCCTTCAGAAATAATTACTATCACTAATAATGCCGGTGGCGATGCGCCAATTGTGGATGTAAATACGCTTCTTACCGACATCACATATAAAAATATTGCTGCAGCGCCCACTGCAGGATATCGAGCGTTTAATTTTACTGCTGATGATGGTGATACTGATAGCGCCCTGCAGACTTCGTCAATATTGGTGGGATCTGCGACTGATCTGAAGTTTGAAACCATCAATGGTGGCTTTGAAGAGCCAGTAACAGCGAGTACAACATGGGAACTGGTTGATCAGACCCTGGTTTTAGGCTGGGATACCACTGACCCCACAAGTGTAATTGAAATTTGGGACAGTGGTTTTAACGGCGTTACGGCGCAGGAAGGAAACCAGTTTGCGGAGTTGAATGCCAACAATCCATCTACCCTGTCGCAAACGCTGATCGATATTCAACCGGGTGGTGATATCACCTATTCCTTTTTTCATCGTGGTCGCGCTGGTGTTGATACCATGGAATTAAATATCATCGATACAGATAGTGGTTCGATCATTGCGACTCGACAAGTATCAACTGATAACACCGCATGGGTGGAATATTCGGGTACGTTCACCGTACCGGTTACAACGTCCGAGGTGGATGTCACGTTCACGGCAATCTCTACGGCAACCGGAAGTCTTTCTGTTGGTAACTTTCTGGATGATGCAGGATTTACTTTTTCTGGACCCACGCCTGATCTGTTTTCACTAAACGAAGATGCCATACAGGTGGATGTTGCACCGGGTCTGATTGGTAATGACCTGGATGCAAACCTGGGTACAGCTGCAACAGTGAGTGCAGTGAATGGCAATGCGGCCAATGTTGGTACTCAAATTACTCTGGCATCCGGGGCACTATTGACCGTTGATTCTACAGGTGCCTATACCTATGACACCAATAGTCAGTTTGACTACCTGAACTCTGGTCAAACGGGTAATGACAGCTTTTTTTATACCTTTAATGATGGCGACGGTAATGTCGATTCAACGTTTGTGAATATTGCAATTACCGGTGTTAATGATGTACCGGTAATCGATCTGGATTTTAATGATGATAATGGTTCAGGTCTGGATTATCAGAACCCTGGACCCTATACAGCAGGTGATCCAGGAATAGCTATCGTTGATTCGGATGTCAGCATTACGGACCCTGATTCCCCGGCAGATACAATACAGTCAGCGAGCATTACGCTAACGAATCCACAAACAGGTGATGTGTTAATAGTAGGCGCCCTGCCAGTAGGTATTACGGCAACCGGGAGTGGCACCAGTGTCATTACACTATCTGGAATAAAATCGTTTACAGATTATGAGACTGCATTAAAAGCGATCACCTTTTCTAATGCTAATGCGATTATTGATGGCAGTGATCGTACTATAGAATTTACAGTTAACGATGGAACTATCGATAGTGCTATAGCTACTGCGACGATTGATGTGTTTGGCACGCCAATAGTTGACTCCCAGGTAACGACCAACACCCAGCCAACCATTACTGGTACCTGGGATGAAGCTAATGGTTCTGCAACAGGATTACAGGTAACTGTTGATGGTACTACTTATACACTGGGTACCGATGCGGCATTAACAACTGATGGTAGTGGTAACTGGTCATT
>QNEM01000036.1 GCA_003645215.1 Gammaproteobacteria bacterium | reverse complement strand
TGCCAGTCAGGCACTGGGAGACTATGAGCATAAAAATCGTACTATCAGTAATATCGTCATGATGGGCATGGGCGAACCAATGCTTAATTTTGACAATGTCGTCAGTGCCATGAATCTGATGAAGGAAGATCACGCCTATGGACTTTCACGCAGACGGGTCACCTTGAGTACATCAGGTCTGGTCCCGGCAATTGATAAACTGGCAGAAACAAGTGATGTCAGCCTGGCCATCTCATTACATGCAACTAATGATGAACTGCGTAACAAGCTGGTACCTATTAACAAAAGCTATCCCATTGCAGAGTTAATGGAAGCATGCAGAAGATATGCAAAAATCCGCGCTGTAGATACCATCACTTTCGAATATGTTATGCTGAACGGCATTAATGATAGTGAAGCCGAGGCTCGTATGCTTGTTAAGCTAATGAATGGAATCCCCGCAAAGATTAATCTGATCCCTTTCAACCCCTTTCCTGGAACTGAATACAAATGTTCCAGTACGGGTGTAATCGACAAATTCAGGGACATCTTGATAAAAGGTGGTATTTTCACTATCACGCGCAAAACCAGGGGTGAAGATATCGACGCGGCCTGTGGCCAACTGGTTGGCAAGGTCATGGCACGGGCGAAGAAACACCAGCACCAGAAAATGGATAATCAGGCATGAGAAAAATTGCTCTCATCAATCTTCTTCTTTGTCTCGGCTTAATTGCCTGTAATCAAACGACAGACAGTTCAGGGTCAGGAGCGATCAGACCAACTACCGGAACCAATGACGTTGCCGCGGTTAATCTAAATCTTGGTGTCGAGTATTTACGCCTGGGTCAATACGAAAAAGCATTGTCTAAACTCGAGAAGGCCCGAGAGGCAGATGAAAATTATCCGCCTACATACAATACACTGGCAATTTTATACCAGCGGCTTGGTGATAAAGTGAAGGCAGAAGCCAATTACCAGCATGCCCTGCGCTTGAATAGCTCGGATGCTTCCACCCTGAATAACTATGGTCAATTCCTTTGCCAGGAAGGCCGCTACGATGAAGCAGAAGCATCTTTTTTGAAAGCTGCACGAAATCCACTATATTCAACGCCGGAGACCGCACTTGCAAATGCAGGCACCTGCGCTATGGCTCAGGGTAATCTAGAGACCGCTGAAAGGTATTTCAGAAGTGCACTGGAACAAAATCCAGGGGTTGCCGTTGCCTTGATACAAATGGCACAAATTTCATATACTAACGCCAGTTATATGTCGGCAAGGGCATATCTACAGCGTTACCTTGAAATTAGTCAACATACAGCAAAAAGTCTCTGGCTCGGTATTAATATAGAAAGGGAGCTAGGCGATAAAAACTTACTGGCCAGTTACGAATTGTTACTGAAGAATAAATTTCCACAGAGCAAAGAAGCCAGCTTGTTAGAAAAATGACTTTGCAAGATAGATGTTACAGAAGATATAAATGATGGTAGAAGATCAATTAAATAACAGTAGCAAACTTGGGGGGATACTCACCAGTGCCAGAGAGAAGTTATCGCTATCGCAAAAAGATATTTCCTCCAGGCTCAACCTGAATGAACAAATTATTGCGTCACTGGACAGCAATGATTTCGATAATCTACCTGCACCAACCTATGTCAGAGGTTACATCAGAAGTTATGCGCGTGCCGTTAACCTGGATGCAGACAAGCTTATTCGCATATACGAAGGGATAGCCGAAGCACCTCCGGAGATTCTGCCCGATGTGAAACCTGTGGTTCAGGCAAGCAGCAGGGATAAACCGGTCAAGGCGATGACTTACCTGGTTACTTTTACACTAGTTTTTTTGTTGATTGCCTGGTGGCAGGGCCAGAACATTGTCAATCCTGGTTTCTTCTCATTTAATATGAAGACCAGTGAAGGGGGCAAGTATCCAGGGTGCTTTACCTACACTTATGATGTTGTCAATCATCCGAAAATAGTCGAGGCGTCTGAAATAGATGAGCTGGACCAGGATGAGCTAATAAATATAAAGATTGTTGATTTAGACGAATCTGATGAGACAGAATCCGAGGATATTTTATCAATAGAGGATTCATTAGATGATTCACTGATTCTGGATGCACAAACAAATTTGACCACTCCGGCAAATCCAAATGCTCCGGCAGGTTCAGATACCTTAAAACTGGAATTAAGCGCTGAGTCCTGGATCGAGGTTTTTGATGCTTCAGGTGAGAGGCTCTACCGTTCTCTTGCCAAACCCGGTGAAATCATCAGCATCACTGGCACAGCACCATTATCAGTCAAGCTTGGTAATGCCAGGGCTGTTTCGGTCAACTTCAATGGTAATGCTTTCGATACCAGCGAATATACCAAAGCAGGTGTTGCCCGTTTCCTACTAGAGTAATTTCCCGGAATAATCTTATTGGCGTGTTCACTAAAGCGTCATAAGCTACATCCATCAGTCCAGTGAGTTTTCCTGAATTTCTGTATCCGGAGCAGGCCCTCATAACTGCCACATAATGACTCATATTTACTGACACGCTGGTATACTGGCGCACTAATTATTATGACCCACACAAATATCAAAATGATTCACTCCCCGGGAGAAAGTCTTGTCTGAGAAATTACAAGCCATTCGTGGCATGTCAGATATTCTGCCGCATGAGACTGGCCACTGGCAATTTGTAGAAAGGAAAATTACAGAAATCCTGAATAATTATGGCTATCAGGAGATCCGTATGCCGGTGCTCGAGAAAACAGAGCTATTCGCCCGATCCATAGGTGAGCAGACCGATATAGTTGCCAAGGAAATGTACAGCTTTGATGATCGTAATGGCGATAGTCTGACCCTGCGACCAGAAGGCACAGCAAGCTGTGTCAGGGCAGGAATTGAACATGGCTTGTTCCATAATCAGACACAAAAACTCTGGTATATGGGCCCCATGTTCAGACATGAAAGGCCACAAAAAGGCAGGCAAAGACAATTTCACCAGATTGGTGTCGAGGCCTTTGGTTTTGATGGCCCGGACATAGATGCTGAACTGATTATATTAAGCGCACGCCTGTGGCGGGCACTTGGGCTGAAAGATATTCGCCTGGAACTGAATTCTCTGGGGACCGCTCAGGCAAGGGCCGGGTATCGTGAGATACTGATAAACTATTTTTCACAACATGAAGAACAACTGGATGAAGACAGCCAACGCAGGCTGCACACAAACCCGCTACGTATTCTTGATAGTAAAAATCTGGACATGCAGGAATTGATCAAGGCAGCACCCATGATGAAGGATCATCTGGACGAGGAATCTGCAATACATTTTGAACAACTAAAAAATATACTGGATGAGTCAGGCATCCCCTATGAGATCAATCCACGGCTTGTACGTGGCCTGGATTATTATGGACAAACCGTCTTTGAGTGGGTTACTGATCAGCTCGGTGCACAAGGCACTGTTTGCGCAGGTGGCCGCTATAATGGGCTGATCGAACATTTTGGTGGTAAACACGTCCCTGCCTTCGGCTTTGCGCTGGGTATGGAACGCCTGATGGCGCTGATTGAAACTAGTGGCTGTGATATTGAAGCACAGCCGCTGCATGCCTATTTTATCCTGTCTACTGAAGAGGGGGTTACTGCTGCCGGTATGAAACTGGCGGAGAATTTGCGTGATCAGTTGCCACAACTAAGGCTCATGAGCCATTGCGGTGGTGGGAGTTTCAAGAATCAGTTCAAACGTGCGGATAAATCCGGTGCACTATTCGCCCTGATCCTGGGTAGTGATGAGGTGAAAAATCAGACCGTGGGCTTCAAATCATTAAGAGACAAGTCTGGGCAGGAAACCGTTTCCTGGGACAATATTGGCGAAAAACTGGCAAAAAACATTCAATAATTACCTGAAGTGTTTTACATAGACCATTGCACGATGTCTCAAGCATCATTATCATCCGGCAGCTAAGTTTATTATTCCCCGATATTCACCAGAATGCCGGGGAATAAATTTTGGAGGAGAGTATTTTGGAAGGTTATAGAACAGACGAAGAACAGGTTGAACAACTGAAAAAGTGGTGGAATGAGAACGGTAAATCAATCGTTGGTGGTATTGCCCTGGGCCTGATTGCCATATTCGGTTGGCGAGGCTGGCAGGATCACCTTGTGGTACAGGGGGAAAAAGCCTCCGATCTTTATGAGCAGATGACCGTAGATATCCGCGAAGAGAAAGGCAAAGATACTGAAATAGAGGCAATCGCAGACCAGTTAAACCAGGACTACAAATCAACGCCATATTCGACTTTCTCATCACTGCTACAGGCACGCGAAGCAGTGGAGAAGGATGATATTCATTCTGCAAAACTCCATCTTCAGAGGGTTCTTGATAATACAAATAACGATGAATTCAGGCATATAGCCAGGTTGCGACTTTCGCGTTTATTGCTAACTGAAGGTGATAAAGACGCTGCCTTGTCTTTGCTTGAAAAGGCTGAGCCAGGGAAATTTGCATCAAGTTATTATGAGTTGCGTGGCGATATTTTGTTGCAGCAAGGGGATGCAAAAGCTGCCGAAGATGCCTATACACAGGCATTGGCAACACAAAATAGCATTCGTGGTAATCAACCTGTTGTGCAAATGAAACTGGATGACCTTGGAACTAACCAGCTCTGATGCTATCAAGCAGTCGTTATTTATTGTTCGCCCTGGCACTGGTTTTATTATCGGGATGTAGTGCTGTACAGGGGCTAATAGGTAGTGACGCGGACAATACCGTACCACCTACTCCTTTAGTGGAATTTCAGACGCTTGTAGAGATTATACAGCTCTGGTCGAAGGATACGGGCAAGGGTTCTACCAAACAATACCTCAAGCTCACACCTTCTCACATTCAAGGTAAAGTCTTTGTTGCAGATGTTCGCGGTAATCTGGTAGCCATTGATGCCACCAGTGGCAACAGGCTTTGGGAAAGTGATGCGGATATGAATATTACCGGTGGGCCAGGTTCCAGTGAAACACTCACCATGATTGGTTCAGAGGAAGGCGACGTACTGGCATATACAAGCGAAAGTGGAGAATTTCTGTGGCAGGCAAAAGTCTCCAGTGAAGTTCTGGCTGCACCACAGGAAGCCTATGGTGTTGTTGTAACACGTACAATCGATGGCAAAATATTTGGGCTTGATGCATATGATGGAAGACGTCTGTGGGTCTACGATCGTACTGTGCCTTCATTAACACTACGCGGCACCAGTAATCCGGTTATAACGGGTGATATAGTCATTGCCGGTTTTGATGGTGGTCGTATTTCTGCGATTGAATTACATACTGGAAAGTTAATCTGGGAGACAAGCGTGTCACTGGCATCTGGTCGTTCTCAGTTGGAAAGAATGGTTGATATCGATTCGGATCCTGTGATTATTGGTAATGACATTTATGTTGCGACATTTCAGGGACGTGTAGCATCGGTTGCCCTGGAAGATGGGCGGATCACGTGGGCACGTGATATTTCTTCCTACGCGGGACTCACCGCTGACGAGAATAATATCTATATCACAGATGACCAAAGCTACATATGGGCACTGGAACGATCAACTGGTAATTCTGTATGGAAACAGGAGAATTTGTACGCCAGGCGCGCAACAGCACCTGCTGTTATTGGCGAACTTGTCGTTGTTGGCGATCTGGAAGGTTATTTACACTGGATGGATAAGAGCAATGGTCAGTTTGTTGCGCGCACACGGGTTTCAAAGGATCCATTATTAGCACCCCCTGTGGCGTTCGAGGAAATTGTCTACGCATACAGCAGTAATGGCACACTGAGTGCTTATATTTCTCAATAAGCAGGAAAACAGATATGAAGCCCGTCATTGCCATCGTTGGTCGCCCCAATGTCGGCAAATCCACTTTATTTAATTTTCTCACAAAAAGTCGAGATGCGCTTGTTGCAGATCGACCCGGAGTTACGCGTGATCGCCAGTATGGATTTGGCAATTATCAGGGACGTGGATTTATTCTGGTAGATACTGGTGGTCTGGGTCGAAACGATAAAGATTCAGAAAATATTTCCAACCTTATATCCGATCAATCTTTGCTTGCAATAGAAGAAGCTGATGTATTGATATGGCTGGTTGATGGACGTGATGGCCTGACATCAGAAGATGAACATCTCGCCGAGGTTTTGCGTCCAAGGTGTGATCGTATCTTTCTGACTGCTAACAAAACCGAGGGACTGGACGCAGATATTGTTTTGGCAGATTTTTACCGTATTGGTTTTGGCGACCCCTTTGCCGTCTCGGCCAAACGAGGTACAGGTGTTCATAAACTCATGGATGAAGTTATCAAACAATTGCCTGTTGAGACAGAAGATGAAGATCAAACTGGACATGGACTACGTATCACGGTGCTTGGTCGCCCCAATGTTGGAAAATCTACACTGACTAATAGAATCCTTGGTGAGGAACGCATGCTCACCTTTAATCAACCCGGGACTACCCGGGATAGTATTGCCATTCCTTTTGAACGTGATGGAATACCTTATACCCTGATTGATACAGCAGGCATACGCAGACGTTCAAAGATTAACGATGCCATTGAAAAATTCAGTGTCGTGAAGTCACTTCAGGCAATTGATAGCACACAAATTGTTGTACTTGTGCTCGATGCACATGAGGCCATCACAGAACAGGACGCCAGCTTGCTCGGCTTGATTGTTGATAGTGGCAAAGCATTAATTATTGCTGTTAACAAATGGGATGGCCTGGAGTTATCACACAAAAATAGAATCAAGGCACAACTGGATCGTAAACTGGGCTTTATTGATTATGCCTGTATCCATTTTATTTCTGCGCTGCATGGTAGTGGCGTTGGCAAGCTGTTCGTTTCAATCAACAAGATTTCAAAATCAATCTCAATTGAACCGTCAGCTTCCAGAGTAACAGCAATCTTGCAACAGGCTACACAGGCTCATTCACCCCCCGTGGTTCATGGCCGACGTATCAAGCTACGTTATGCACACATTGGTGGACGTGATCCAATACGCATTATTGTGCATGGGAATCAAACCGATCGTGTCCCACAATCCTACAGACGCTATTTGTCTAATCTGATGAGAAAAGAATTAAAGTTGGTAGGAACACCTGTACTGATAGATTTTAAACAAGGGGATAACCCCTATAAGGACAGGAAGAACATCCTTACAAACAGACAGATCGAGAAACGCAGACGCCTGATGCGTCATGTTAAAAAGAAATAAGTGACGGCATTTATTTTTATACCCAAACAGTCTGGGTATCCATGCTATCTTGACAATCTATTGTACTGATTTTTCAGCAAACTCAGTATACGATTGGCATCCGGGCTTTCTAACCACTGGTCTTCCTCATCCAGAACAACGACTTCAGTCTTGTCACCGACACCTGTCAGGCTTATGTGAAATGCCTTGCCATCTTCATCGTCATCTCCCCAGAATTTAAGTTTATCCATCATGCTTTTCTTTTCTTCTTCACCTGGGGCAGCATAGTAAATAACAAAGTACATTCCCTTTTCTATGTCCTTGTCCTCGATATACATACCAGACTCACTGATCGCATTTTCAATATTGCGCCATGCTCTGGAAAATTCATCAGCGATAGTCAGATATTCCTTACCTTCACCGGCATTTAATATTTCGGCCTTGATCACCGGAGCCTGTGGGATAACTGCTTGAGCTGAACCAGGAGACGTTGAACTTGCTACCGTAGGCTCACCATAAAAAAACACATTCAACTCACTGATCAGCGAAGTGACTGCTTCCGGATCACTTTCCCCGCCTATCCATTCAAAATTACCATCACCGAGGTTTATTGCTTCCTGTCTTTCATTTGAGAGGAACAATATCAAGTTTCCAGGTGTTCCACCTTCTTCCGAAAATATCTTGAATTTTTCTCTATTTATCACCACACCATCTACAGAGATTTCCCTGAACTCTGTTTCCAATACACCAAGTTCAGCATCATCAAGATCTATCTCAAAGCCCTTGGCTAACCAGAATTCACGCAGCTCCGGCCAGATTGAAAATGTTGTTCCCTGTACTGACAGCCACTTTTCATCAGTATTATCCAGCATCGCCATTTCTGCATCAGACATTTGTCCACCCTGACGCATATTTTTACGGCGCTGGAATTCAGACAGCGTATTGGCATCTTCTTCATCTGGAATCACCATTGGATCATTCAGAGCCTCAGTGGTTAAGTCAGGCGGGACTTCCAGATCGGGAAGCGATTGGCTCCTTTGATATTTGGTTCTGTTGTCTGGTATTACTTCACCGAGACTGGGGAGTGCCCCACAGCCGGTGAGTAAAACCGAGATGAGGAATAACAAGAATATTTTTTTTGATAACATAATATAAAATTCTGGAATATCTTTATTTAAATTGTTCTGATTTAAATTACCCTGGTCTAAATAACCATGATCTAGATTACATGGGCCTGTTTCATGGCTCTGGTAAGGATATCTTCAGAGCCCTCCGTCATCCAGGTAAGTGGAAGCCTGATGCCTGCCTGTATCAATCCCATCTTGTGTAATGCCCACTTGGCAGGTATCGGGTTAGATTCGATGAATAAATTTTCGTGTAAGCCAGTCAAGGTATCATCAATTTTTGTTGCAGCTTCACGATCCCCTATCCTTGCAAATTCACATAGCTCATGCATTGCCCTGGGGGCGACATTTGCTGTCACTGAAATCACTCCATCACCACCCCGTAATAAAAATTCTTTTGTTGTCGCATCATCACCGCTGACCAACATGAAGTCGTCACCACATAATGTCCTGATGGTCTCGATACGGGCCAGATCAGCTGTGGCTTCCTTGACACCGATAATGTTATCTACTGCCGACAGTCTACCAATAGTCTCTGGCAACATATCACATGCGGTACGTCCTGGTACATTGTAAAGGATCTGTGGGATATTCACTGCCTCTGCCACAGCCTTATAATGCAGGTACAGACCTTCCTGTGTTGGTTTATTGTAATAAGGGGTAACCAGTAAACATGCATCTGCCCCCGCGTCTTTTGCGCATCCTGTGAGATGAATTGCTTCAGTTGTTGAATTTGCCCCGGTGCCGGCAATCACTGGAATCCTGCCATTGACAAACTCCACTACCTGACGGATCACTTCACAGTGTTCCTCATTATTCAAGGTCGCAGATTCGCCTGTGGTACCTACTGCCACAATCGCATCCGTTTTATTCTCAATATGAAATTCAACCAGAGCAGCCAGACTTTCTTTGTCCAGTGGCGTCTCCGGGGCATTGCCTTTCTGCATGGGGGTGGCTACAGCAACCATACTGCCTTGAAACATATTTAAACCCTTTATTTCTCTGCTAAAAATATTGCTAAAACACCAGTTCTTCCGACTTTTTGTTCCCATAAATCCAGAACATCTGAAGGTGCATTGGTCGGAAAAGCGGCACAGTATACTACAGCTAGACGGTGACAATAAATCTGACAAACAATCAATTTTTCCGTTCCCGGGAATTTTTCCGAAAACTGCCCCATATATGCCTTGCAGAGCAAGTGACAAAGCCGGACAATGAGCCTGTAATCCATTAAAAGCAATTGCCGTTAACCCTGAATTGCCATTAAAAAACATTGGATAAATGCTGAATTACATCGTACTTACCGCACTGGGGGAAAATCACCCTCAAATTATCGAAAAATGCTCAAAAGCGATTAAAGAATGTGGCTGTAATATAATCGACAGCCGCGTCATTGCCCTGGGAAAAGAGCTTTCCCTGTCCATGATGCTCAGTGGTAGCTGGAGTGCTGTGGCCAAACTGGAGCACATGCTGCCATCATTGAAAAAGAAACTTAATGTGGAATTCCAGTTCCGCAGAACCAGTCCTCCAGACAAACCCGCTCAAGGTCTACCCTATGCTATCGAAATCGTATCCATGGATCGTATCGGTGTTGTCCATGACATCACAGAATTTCTGGTAAATAATGATATTAGTATCCAGGACATGTTCACAAATACCTATCTGGCAACACACAGTGGCACACCGATGTTTTCACTGAATGCTACGATTAATATTCCTGTTAATATTTCAATCTCGGCAATCCGCAATGATTTTAATGATTTCTGTGATCGGCTGAATCTTGATGCGATAATGGAACCGGTAAAATAATCTCAACAACAATAATTTATAAATCAAAAAAATGGCAAAAGTAAATATTGGTAAAAAAGTTACAGATATAAAATTATCCGCGACCGGTGATCAAACGCTGCAGTTATCCGATTTCAAGGGTAAAAAAATTGTTTTATATTTTTATCCAAAAGACAGCACTCCCGGTTGTACCCTGGAAGGTCAGGATTTTCGCGATAATAAAAGAAAATTCAGTGCAAGAAATACCGTGATACTTGGTGTCTCTCGTGACAGTGTAAAATCACATGAGAACTTTAAAAACAAACAGTCATTCACATTCGAACTCATCTCGGATCCTGATGAAAAATTATGTAAACAATTTGATGTTATCAAGGAAAAGAATATGTACGGTAAAAAACATATGGGCATAGAACGTAGTACATTCCTTATAGATGAAGATGGTATTCTGATACATGAATGGCGCAAGGTGAAAGTAAAAGGACATGTCGAAGAGGTCCTCGAAGAAATAAAAAAGAGTAAATAAGCAAGGAACTACTAAAATAGAAAACCTATGACCGAAGAAATACGTGACCGTCTATTCGTACTAGACACAAATGTCCTGATGCATGATCCAGGCTCAATTTTTCGATTCCAGGAACATGATTTGTTTATCCCCATGATGGTTCTGGAAGAACTCGATGCCGCAAAAAAAGGCATGTCAGAAGTTGCCCGCAACGTCAGACAGGTCAGTCGCTTCCTTGATGAACTCATTACTGAAGCAGATACAGACGCCATAGAAAAGGGCCTGCCCCTGTCTTCATTATCATTCAACAATGGTAATCCAAACCCGCATGGTAAATTGTTTTTACAAACCAGCACACTGGAAACACGCTTGCCTGCGAATCTTCCCGGCAATAACGCGGATAACACAATCCTGGGAACTGCCCTTGCCCTGCAGGAAAAGTATTCTGACAAGATAGTCACTCTGGTTTCCAAGGATATTAACCTACGGATCAAGGCACATGTTGTCGGTGTTCATACCGAAGACTATTACAACGACAAGGTACTGGATGATGTCGACCTGTTGTATACCGGGGTTAACAGACTGCCGGATGATTTCTGGGAGTGCCATTCGCAAAATCTGGATTCATGGCAAGACGGGAAAAATACCTATTACAAAATCAATGGCACACCGCTTGAGGAAGATTGTTATCCCTACCAATGTTTATACAGTGAAACTGGTGACGACTTCGAGGCTATGGTCACCGATGTAGAAGAAGACAAGACGACCCTCTCTCTGGCAACAAATTATCGTGATGGACACAATTCTGTGTGGGGCATTCATGCACGCAATCGAGAACAGAACTTTGCGCTAAATATGATGATGGATCCAGAAGTTGATCTGGTTACCCTGTTAGGTGTAGCAGGCACAGGCAAGACTTTACTGGCTCTTGCCGCAGGACTTGAACAAGTCATGGAATTAAAACTGTTTCGTGAAATAATCATTACACGTGTCACCATCCCCGTGGGTGAAGACATTGGTTTCCTGCCAGGCACAGAAGAAGAAAAAATGCAGCCGTGGATGGGGGCATTGCTGGATAACCTGGAAGTGTTAACCGA
>QNEM01000035.1 GCA_003645215.1 Gammaproteobacteria bacterium | reverse complement strand
TATAGCGATCCTTGCTTGGTTCACCACCGGCGTGTTTACCAAAGAAGTTATCTTCTTCCGCAGTCGCCAAACCTGTGTGGCTATCTGTGGAACCAATCATGCCAAACTGATAGGGATTGGTTCCAAACTTGTTTTCCAGTTGCAATCCAGTTTTCAGAGCAGAGCGTGCATATTCGCCCCGTAACATCTCATTCTTTTTCAGTTCGCTGAGATCAAGATTACCCTGGTCCCAGGTTTCATAATCTGCAAACTCATCATTCCTGGACAGGAATGGATGGGCTTCGCCATCGCCCTTGATTTGGGTCACTTCATAAAGACGTTCTCGTTTTGCACGAGCCTCGACGTATTTCTTGTCAAGTTTTTTGCCTTTAAAGGTTTTTGTTTCCGGGAACATAATGCCGTTACTCAGGTTGCCGTTATGCGCAATGGCTAAAACCTGTCCCGCTGTTTTTTCTTCGTATCTGTCCATCCATTTCCACAGATCGACAGGATTGGTACTCCCCGGTGGTCCTGCAGTAAAGGGTTCCAGTAGTCTTGCGCGATCAGCATTATCTCGATACACCACTACGCGGTGTAAGTTATTACCTTTATCCAGAGACGTCCATTCATATCCGATAAAGGCGGTAAAATGGCCCGGATCATTGGCCTCTTCGGCAGCATTAATAATGTCATCCCATGTGTTGCGATAAAGACTTGTACCAGGTAACGACTCCAGTTCTTTAGGAAACTTCCCTTGAGAAAAGGCAGCTATCATTTCAGCGGCGGCCTTTACGCCTTCCTGTCCACCTGCATTTACCATTGCATTCCACTTCCGGCCCGTTTCACTTGCCATTACAAAGGGGGCACCCGACTGTAGCTCAGGGAAGAACCCCATGTTGTCCGAATGATCGGCCACCACCAGAAAATCCAGCGGGCGAGATAACCTGACAGGCATACCAGTAGAAGAAACTACTTCTTCACCCTTGGCAAAACGATAGGCATCAGGTGGCAACAGGGTGGCACCAAAAGCACCTGCATCAAATGAAATGGCTGTATGTAGATGTGTGTCACCCCAGAGTGGGTGATCAGGGAAGTCACGTTGTGCATAGGGCGAATATGTTTCTTTTTTCCCGGCACTAAACAGCGATGATGTGTCATCAGTAACCAGGCCGCCGCCTTCTGAAAATGCAGTCTGGCTAAGCCCCAATGCCAGGCACAAGCTTACTGCAAAACCTGTTCCTTGCGATATTCGAACACGAGAATGATGAGCGCTGTTTAATTGATTCTTCATTAAAACCGTCCTTATTAATAATTGTTTATGTTGCTCAGACCAATACCTGAGTGCACGATACTAGCAGAACCTTAGTCAAAATATATGACTTAAGATAGTTATCCTGACAGTCAAAATAGTTATGTTTTTACTTTAATATAATACGGGCATTTATAGCCTGTAATGGTCTATTATTCGGTTCGTGTAAAACATCTGAAAATGCATCTATCTGTTCTTTAGATACCTCGACAACATTCTTCATAACCAGCCAACGCACACCTTCTGAACAAGGTGGTGTCGTTAGTGATCCATTAAAACGATAATGGTCTCGATTTTTTGGCAAGATATAATCCGCGCCAACAGCTTCTGATAATTCGTGTTTGTCACCAGTGTGCTTTGGCATCATTGACCAGGCTTTTTTGAGCCCTTCGTTCGCAGAACCTTGTTCAAACATGACTGCTACTACTGCAAGATTTCCGTTTTTGTCAGCATGGACGAGGTGCGCTTCCAGTGGATAGGAACGACCATTGATATGGTTTTCACTAGGGGCATGAAAATGGAATTGCAATAAATCAAATGTCTGCCCATCAACCTTTATACTGCTACCTTTTGCGTAATTTACCTGAATAGTGTGCCCATTATTCAGAATTTCATAACCGCCCTGCTTGTAGTTAAATTGAATAGGCAACAAGTCGGCCTCGGTAAATCCAGCCAAATTTACAGGTGACTGGTTTTTACCTGAGCAAGCATAATTATCTGAGCTTAATTTTGCCCAGTTCTCAGGCCCTTCATGGCCTGAGTATCCCCAATGGGACTTGTTTTCTGAATACACACTGCTTGATACAAGCAATGAGGCAAAAAATACAATTGATTTTTTCAACGTGCCACTCCTCAACGTTAAGATTGCAAATAAAGATCCTTATCTACACCTTAGGGTGATGTAGACCTGACATGAAAGAATAACATTATCTATATCTGAACTTCTGCTTTCCTGTGCTGCAAGAGGATTAAATCCCATAACCCTGATTTATGGGATATGAAAGCTAAGTCCAAGCGGTTAAGATATTCGAAATCGGCGACATTATGTTGCCCAAGGTGATAAATGATGAAAAGAACATTAATTTTTCTTGTCCTGATGTTTGCCACGAATATCGAATTGGCGTTTGCAGATTGGCCATACATGGTGACATGCCCGAAAATTACTTCCGTAGTTGAACCTGCAGGGAGCAGTGCCACAAGGGATCGTTTTACCTACTATAGTTCAAGATCCAATGAGCCATACCCTGCTAAAATATTTACAGGTGCTGATATAAAGAATTATAATACTTTCAGTTGCTATTATGAGGTTAGTGATGGTACGCAGGTAACTGCGAAATTCATCATGTCGAAATGCCAGGCGATGTCTGGCTTTGATGCTTCAGGAATGTGCAATAATTCTGACCCGGAACAATGTGCATCTATCTGTTCCTACTAGAGACTGTATAAGTGAGCATCAGCACAGCCATTATTAATAGAACTAAAACAAAAATACTAATGACTGCAGACTGGATTAAAATGCGCATAAACAGAATCGCCTGTGGATCAAATTAAATATAAAAGCTGTAAGTAAATTCCTATGCTGCTTCATAACAGATCAATATCAACCTCAAATCAGCGTTTGATAACGTTCGTGATCTCGGCCTTGCTATTTTTTACGGGGATGAGTCACACTCCCACTTTGACGGCGGGGGAAACACAAGGCACTGCTGAAGAGACAGCAAGCGCAAGTACAGGCACAACAACTTATGACGTAGACCTCGCGGTGATTTTCGACGAGCACCACTGGTTGAAGTTCGCGCTCGAACCTGTGGCCGAAATCTTCGGATCGCAGTTTGACTACCGTGAGGCAGGCTTGTCGCTGTTACTTACGATTATCTGTCTGCTCGTCGTTTACCTGCTTTTTCTTCCGCAACGAATTACCTTGCGCAGTTTCTGGCAGACTACTCTTCCAGCCAGGGTTTATCTGCACCCGTCGTCTCGTATTGATTACGTTTGTCTATTTATCTATCCCGCTCTGTTGACCTTGTTATCTTATGCCGGTATTGAGCTGGTCTCCGAGTGGCAGGTAAGCTCACAGATAGCGCAGTCACTACACGACTACGGCACTCCCGGTATCGTGATTCCAGAGCATGTTGTCCTCACCGGTATCGTGTTTCTACTTGGGGCCATCATTGGAGATTTTTCACAATTTGCCGTGCATGTTCTTTACCACAAGGTTCCAGCCTTGTGGGAGTTTCACAAGGCACATCATAGTGCAAAAGTCCTGACACCCTTCACCGGGCTCCGGGATCATCCCATCATATTTGTCATCGATACATTCGCTTACGTTGGCCTTGTGGGTCTGTATGTGGGGGTTCTGCAATGGATTGATCCGACCATTATGGATCGTGTTTACCTTTGGCAGGCATCGGCGATTGTGTTTCAATTGTACTTCCTGGGGTTTCTGACCAGTCATTATCATCTGCCGGTGAGTTTCGGGATATTCGATCGGGTTCTCGTGAGTCCAGCGTATCACATGGTCCACCATGTCAATCATCCAGACTTCTACGACAAGAACTTTGCTCACATTTTCAGCTTCTGGGATCGGCTGTTCGGTACGGACGCGCCATCGATAACCGACACCAACGGTTTGGTGTTTGGAATATCCCCGGATGAACAGCGCCTCTACGATGGTGTAATCAAACTACACCTGGCACCGTTCATTGGACTTTATCGGATGGCAAAGAAAAATCTGGCAGTGATGCTAAAGAGCGGAACGGGCGACGAGCCTGTGCCTCTTCTCTAATCATCAACTTACAGCGGTGATTTCAACTTTATCTTTTCACTTTAGCCATCGTGGAGAGTAGTAATTAAAGTTGTTCCTAACCCTGCTGATTCCAAATGACTGATATTCAGGATCCAATATTTGTGAACCAGTTACGGATTTGTCAAGAATGAGTATAACCATGCGACATTATTTTTTGTCATAATGATTACATTAACAATAGTTTGACCGACGAGATATAAATGAAATGAAAATTCTTAAAACATTATCAATAGTATTATTTATGCTTACTTCAGCCATGATCCTGTCATCTTGTGCTGTCACCGAGGTTCATGAACACGGACATAAACATAAGCATAAAAAACCACCACCTCATGCACCCGCACACGGATATCGCCATAAACACAAGAAACATGAGCTGGAATATAATTCCGATCTTGGTATCTACGTTGTCATAGGGTTGCCGAATTATTATTTTATTGATGGTATTTATTACAAGCATACAGACCATGGTTGGTATTCAAGTCATGATGCCGAGAAAGACTGGAAAAAATATACAAAAGATGTTCTTCCCGGAAAGTTAGACAAGAAATATGGCCATAAAAAAGGACATGGGAAACATAAAGACAAGCATGGAAAGAAGCACTAACACGATGATTAGCTCACATTAGAAAATATTTACTGTCCATCAAAGTGGTGCTAGATCAGCGTGTTTTTTACGACCGCTTGAATGATTTGTTAGGTTTTTTATTATAAATATAAGTAAAACTATGACAACTATTACGTCGAATTTAAAACCAACCCAATCTACATCGTATTTAAAATTAAAACGTTGCCATATCATTGGTAAATATGTAATTAAAGAGGCCGTGCATATATTACGTGTTATTTTCCATTTTGTTTTATTCATACTAAAGAAGCCTGCTATAACCATTAATGCAGCACTTATAAAGAATAAATAATTTACAAATGTATTTCCTACGGTTCCATTGAAAGCCAAGGCGAGCCAAAGAAAAAGCCCAAGAAAGATAAGTACTATTCCCATGTTTTCACTAACCTAACTAGTCGATAAACGGCCACTGGTATGACCGCTTATTTTTCTTATATAATTACCCAAAATGGCGCGTTTACTGGAATTTATTGGTGATAAGCGGCCCATTGAAATCTCCTTATTATCAATTGATGCCTTATTGTGCCGCTGAACTGTTCATATATCCATACAAATTAAATTGACATCATTTTATGTTAGTTGCTGGCTATTCTTTTTCCTTTAAATCCATGGCTAACTTGTAGATGTCGTTCCTGTTACCTTGCATTATTTCACTGGTTAATTTGGCTGCCTGTTTCACGGAATGATCTGCCAATAATATTTTCAGAATTCTACTGGCCTCCTGGGTATCAAACTGGTTCGTTTTATCACCCTGGATGACCACAACAAACTCACCCTTGGTCAGATCCTTATCGCTATGCAGCCAATCCAATAACTCGACCAGTGTTCCTCGCTGAATATTTTCATGTAGTTTGGTGATCTCTTTTGCGACTACAGCTTGTCGTTCGCTACCGAAACAAATTATTACATCCTCTATGCTTGCCAATATGCGATGCGGTGTCTCATAAAAAACCAGTGTTCTGTTCTCATTCTTTAGTTCCTGTAGCCGTTGCCGACGTGCCGTTTGCTTCGCAGGCAGATAGCCTTCAAAGATAAATTTTTCTGAAGAAAAACCGGCAGCCGAGAGTGCGCTGATCAATGCTGATGGCCCCGGGATCGGAATCACCTTTATCTTCTCATTGTGTGCAGCAAGCAGCAGATGGTATCCAGGGTCACATATCAAGGGTGTGCCAGCATCTGATATCAGGGCGATAGATGCCCCTGCCTGAAGTTGCTCAATCAGCACAGGTGCTTGTGAGCGTTCATTATGATCATGATAAGCACGAATTTTTGTCTCAATGCCAAATTGATTTAACATAGGCTTGCTGTGGCGAGTATCCTCAGCCACAATGAGGTCGACATTTTCCAGCACCATCTTCGCCCGAGGGCTGAGATCCTCAAGATTGCCGATGGGAGTTGCGACAATGTACAGGGCACCTTTTATAATTGACACATAGAACTCCGCTTCGCTAATGTGACACAAGTGCCACGGTAAAATCGAATTAAGGACTACTTTAATAAAATAATGCGACACAATACACCAATCATTCCATTTCTCCTGTATTCCTTATTAAGCCTGGCCGTATTGAGTTTGTCTGGCTGTGATTCACAACCAAGTAGGCCTGTCACGGACACTTCAGCCCCGGCAGCCGATGTCCACGCGAAAGAACTTTATCAGGCAGGAGATTATTATGCTGCTGCTGAAGAATATCTGGCACTGGCAAAATCTGATCCCGCAAATGAATTCAAGTATCAGCTTGCTGCTGCTGATGCCATGATTAAAAACGAGGAAATAGATCGGGCCCAACAGCTTATTGATTTTCTGCCACCTGAAAAACTAAGTAATGTTCAGGGAGTCCTTGTAACAATTTATAAGGCACAGATTCTTCTGGC
The DNA here is from genome assembly GCA_003645215.1 of Gammaproteobacteria bacterium. Classification (GTDB taxonomy): domain Bacteria; phylum Pseudomonadota; class Gammaproteobacteria; order Eutrophobiales; family Eutrophobiaceae; genus SMWN01. The sequence continues at coordinate 5,229 of QNEM01000035.1, read as the reverse complement.
AAGAGATGACCCCCAGGCTGCCTATGCCCTGCTGGACATTAGTCTTCCTTCTGAAGCTTCCAGAACCGTACTTGCTAAATTTCATGAGACACGCGCAACAATACTACAGCAGGAAAAAGAATATTTTTCTGCCGCCAGGGAACGCTTTCTTTTAAATTCATATCTTGATGATGCTCAGGAGATTTCTGAAAATTATCAAAACCTTTGGCAAAATTTATCTCGGTTATCAGCAGCTGAACTTGATACATATAGAGCTGGTGACACTGGAATACCTGGTAGCTGGCTGGAACTCGCCATCATCAACAAGACCATGCTGCAAAATACGGTAAACCTTGAGGCCTCATTAGCCACATGGCAACAAAGATATCCTGATCACCCAGCCCTGGTCGATATCATTCCACAGATTATCGAAAGTTCCATACAATTGGCAGAACAACCTTCGCAAGTCGCTCTGCTTCTGCCTTTCACGGAGAGATACAACGATGCCTCTATCGCCATTCGCGAAGGTTTCATGGCGGCATGGTATGACTCAAGAGATGAAAAACCGATTATAAGAATCTATAACACTGACACTGATAATGTCGTTGCAAGGTATGCACAGGCCATTACCGAAGGTGCTGATTTCGTCGTCGGCCCATTAGAAAAACCAGCCATCTCAAAACTCATAGAACAGAGTGATATTACTGTAACGACACTGGTACTCAATCAATATGATGGTGAATATGATATTGCAAATATATCAAGTCCGTCTCCACTTCCTGCTGTCATACAGTTTGGTCTGTCTCCGGAAGATGAAGCCAGACAAGTGGCGGAACGTGCCTGGTTTGATGGACGTGCTCGTGCAATAAGCATCACCACCGGAGATGAAAGAAGCAGACGCATTAATGATGCATTTGCATCCCACTGGCAACAACTTGGTGGTACCCTGCTTGAACATGTCAGTATCGGACACGATGTTAAAGAACTGAGCGGCCCTGTTAAGGGCGCCCTTAATATTGACCAAAGCGAACAGCGCAGTAAAACCCTGCGTAGTAGATTACAAAGAAGTCTGAAAACCGAAACCAGGCGCAGACAGGATGTAGATCTGATCTTCATGGCAGTCCCACCTGCAATAGCCAGGCAACTTGTTCCACAATTGCGTTACTACGGGACTCAGAATATTTCCCTGTATTCCATATCCAATATTTATACAGGCAATATAAACACACGTGAAGATAGTGATATCAACGGTGTTTTATTCGTTGATATGCCCTGGATGATTGATCCGGAGAATGAATATTCCCCTTTAAACAGAATGATTGAACGCTATCGCAAGCCTGCCCAGGCAGCCTATAAAAGACTTTATGCCTTTGGTATCGATGCCTATCGTCTTATCCCTAAACTTGCCGAACTCAGTTTGCAACCAACCCAACAATATGAAGGTAAGACCGGCTATATCAAGATTGATGAACAGGGTCGGGTGCAAAGAAGACTGATTTGGGCCCAGTTTCTTGATGGAAAACCGGAATTAGTGGACACGAGTACAACTGATTTTAATTAACGGGAAACCTTCACATGCCAGGTAATTCAGGGAAGAACTCTTATCAACGAGGACGTTGGGCTGAACAAACGGCACTGGAATATCTCTCAGCCAGAAAACTCAAACTACTGAGTAAAAATTTCAGATCAGCATTTGGTGAAATCGATCTGATCATGCAGGATGAAAATATTATTCTGTTTGTTGAGGTCCGCTACAGATCAAGCAACCACTTTCATACCGCCCTGGAATCCATTAACAGGAAAAAATGTGATCGTATAATAGCCACCAGCCACCAATACCTCACTGAAAATCGAGGTGCTTCACAACTAGACTGCAGATTTGATGTTGTTGCCTTATCTGGCCCACAAGAAACCCCGACTATTGAGTGGATTAAAAACGCATTTCAGGCATAATCCTGAGCATTGATAAACCATTCCTTTGGTAAAATATTATGGATCCTGTACAGAGAGTAAAAGAAAATTTTAGCGAAAGTATTCAGGTCAAAACAGAGGCTGCTGAAATTCTGGCGCCTGTCATTGTTGCAGCCGCAGAGGCCATGACCAATTGTATACTGGGTGAACACAAGATCCTGGCTTGTGGGAATGGTGGTTCTGCTGCTGATGCCCAACATTTTTCCGCAGAAATGTTAAATCGTTTTGAGATGGAACGTCCCGGATTACCCGCTTTTGCATTAACAACTGATTCATCAACCCTTACCTCTATCGCAAACGATTACCAATTCGCCGAAATATTCTCCAAACAAATAAGGGCACTTGGGCAAAAGGGGGATATTTTACTGGCGTTCAGCACCAGTGGAGAATCCCATAATATTATTCATGCAATTGACGCTGCCCACGATCGCGATATGACTGTTATTGTACTGACCGGGCGTGAAGGCGGGCAGATAGCTGACATGATGAAAGACGATGACTTTGAACTTCGTGTCCCCAGCTGGTCTACTGCAAGAATACAGGAAGTGCATATTATGATTCTTCACTCCTTGTGTGATTTAATTGATCGTCATCTTCTTGGTCAAGAGTAAAGAAACAACTTGGGACTTAAATAACAGAATGAATATTGGCAAAACTTTAATTTTAATTTCATTAATCCCGTTATTACTTTCTGGATGTGCCGCCGTCATTATTGGTGGTGTAGCTGCAGGGGCAACAGCCACTGTCGCACATGATCGGCGCACAACAGGGGTGTTCATTGAAGATGGGGCCATAGAGCAGAAAGCGGGTAAAGCTTTCTCTGCAGATGCAGAAATCAAAGACAATTCACATATCAATGTAACCAGCTACAATACGGTTGTGTTAATCACTGGTGAAGCACCAAATGAAGATATTAGAAACCGTATCGTTAACATTGTCAGGGAAATTCCAAAGGTGACTCATGTTTATAATGAAGTCACTATCGCAGCACCCAGTTCATGGACAAGTCGTAGCAGTGATAGCCTGATTACCTCAAAAGTAAAAACCAACCTGCTGACACTTGGTGATTTTGATGCAACACGTGTGAAGGTGGTTACTGATAAAGGTGTTGTTTATTTAATGGGTATTTTGACTCGACCCGAGGCTGATACTGCCACAGGAGAGGCTCAGCGTACTGGTGGGGTGCAGAAAGTTGTGAAACTATTTCAGTATATTGACGAGAAAGCACCCGAAAACTAAAGGGCGTAACAACCTTATTTAACAATTCTTAATGCTGGTTTTTTCCCCTGGGCTTCTTTTCCAGGCTTCTTTTCCCCGGGTTCTTTTTCAGATAATTCTGTCTGCTCAACTGCTGCATTATCTTCCAGTGATGATTCATCTCCTACGAACATCATGCCTCGACTATTTTCCTTTGCATAAATTGCCAATACGGCATTGACTGGAACATTAATCATAAATACCTGGCCACTGAACCTGGCTGAGAAATAAATCCATTCATCTTCAATAGCGATTTCCTGAACTGCACCTGGTGCAATGTTCAGGATTATCTTGCCATCCCGAATATGTTGCTGAGGAACTTCAACCCCTTCGATATTTGCATCGACAAGAAGAAAGGGGGTCATCTGGTTGTCGATGATCCATTCATTCAGAGCCCTGATGAGATAGGGCTTGTTTGAAGTCATGGATTCATTTGTGGCCATTAATATCAGACACTCACCAGGCCGCGTATTTCCTTTTCTTCTTCAGAGAGGCTGGATTGAAAGGCATCTCTTTCAAAAAGCCTTTCAGCATATTGTTCAAGTGGACGAGCCGATGCTGGCAGCTTGACACCATATTCTGGCAAACGCCATAACAAGGGCGCCATACAGCAATCAACCAGGGTATATTCATCGGACATAAAATAAGGCTTGTGCACAAACGCTGGCACGATTGCAGTAAGATTATCTTTCATGTTCTTTTGTGCATTACTGACCCTGGTACTGTCCGATGATTCAAGATCATCAATCAAGGAATATAAATCTTTCAGAACTCGGAAACGTAATTGCCGATTCCCTGCCCTGGTAACCGGATCTACCGGTAACAAAGGTGGATGAGGAAATCTTTCATCAAGATATTCCATGATGATCTGTTCATCATACAGCACCAGATCTCTATCGATTAATGTCAAAACAGAATTGTATGGATTGATTTCTATCAACGCTTCTGGTCTTTCTCCATCTTCGACATAATTAATTTCAACATTGATATCTTTTTCACCCAGCACCAGACGCACGCAATGACCTGCGGGACTGATACTATCTGAATACAACACCATTACAGAACGCCTATTGGCTATACTCGCCATAACATCTCCTGATAAATTACTATTTGATTATAAATGATTCTAAAAACGACTAATGGATATCCTTCCAGTATTCCTTCTTCAATAAATAAACGATAACCAGAAGTACGAGCAGATATAAAATAACGACGACACCCGTTTTCTTGCGCTGTATTTGAGCAGGCTCACCGACGTAAACAAGAAAATTCACCAGGTCATTGACCGTGTTTTTATAGTCTTCACTGTCAAGTTTGCCCGGGGTTTCCAGTTCCAGATGATCGATCACTTCACGTTGCGTGCCATCTTCTTTTTTAACTATTCTATAAACGGGTTTTTGTATTCCCTGTAATTCCCAGAGCACGTGTGGCATCGCCACATCTTTAAACGCCAGGTTGTTGACGCCGAAGGGTCTGGAATCATCACGGTAGAATGTCATGAAATAAGTGAGCAACCAGTCAGCACCTCTTGAACGGGCAATGACAGACAAGTCCGGTGCTGCAGTACCGAAAAATTTCTCGGCATCTCCCGGTTGCATCGCAATGGTCATGGTATCGCCGCTCTTCTCAGTGGCAAACATCAGGTTGCTCTGCAAAATTGAATCTTCAATGCCCAGATCCTGCCCCATACGGTTATAGCGCATATAGGCGGCTGAATGACAACCCATGCAATAGTTCATAAAGATCCTTGCACCACGTTGTAGTGAAGCCTTGTCAGTAACATCTACATCAGCCTTGAAATGAGGATGATCGGCCGATGTCGCCGACACGGTGAATGGCCAAACCAATGCAACAATAAATAAAATAATTATCCGTCTCATCTTTAAGTCGTCCTCTCCGGAACAGGTTTATCCGTATCATTTGCCGTATAAAAAGGCATTAGAAAAAAGAACAGAAAATAAATGACCGCAAAGATTCTGGATGCCATTGTCACATTTGGTGTCGCTACCTGCATACCAAGCC
>QNEM01000034.1 GCA_003645215.1 Gammaproteobacteria bacterium | reverse complement strand
TATGGACATAAAAAGGGTATTGACCATCCGGTTATCATTACCGCCACAGGCAGTTTTCATGGTCGCACCATGGCAACGCTTAGCGCCACAGGAAACCCGAAGGTACAGAAAGGTTTTGAACCACTGGTCGAAAAATTTAACCATGTGCCCTATAACGATATAGAAGCATTAAATAGTGTTATAGACGAAAATGTTGTTGCGGTGATGTTGGAACCTATACAGGGAGAAGGAGGGATTGTTATTCCCGATGAAGCTTATCTTAAAAGTGTTCGCGAGATTTGTGATCAAAATAATTGCCTGTTGATCCTGGATGAGATTCAAACGGGCATGTGTCGTACCGGCGAGTGGTTTGCTTTTCAACATGGAAACATCACTCCTGATGTGATGACTTTAGCCAAGGCCCTGGGAAATGGTATGCCGATTGGTGCATGTCTTGCTAAAGGCGTGGCGGCAGAGTTGATTCAACCAGGCAGTCATGGTTCGACCTTTGGTGGTAATCCTCTGGCATCGCGCGCAGCTTTGGCAGTGATTGAAGTTTTATCAGAACAAAAGTTACACGAGAATGCAGCGAAGCTTGGCGCACAAATGTTGGAATCTTTTAAACAAGGCTTAAGCGAAATTAAAGGCGTAGTATCGATTCGAGGCAAAGGGTTGATGTTAGGGATCGAATTGGATAAAGACTGCGCTCAATTGGTCAATATGGCACTGGAAGAGCATATTTTGATCAATGTTACATCGGATAATGTCATTCGCTTGTTACCACCATTGATTATTGATGTGGAAATTGCGCAACAGATCGTTGAAAAGGTTATTCGTATCGTTAAAGCTTTTCTAAAGCAGGAGTAGCATATGGGTCTACGACATTTTCTTACCCTGGCAGATTTTAGTAGCAGTGAATTGCAGGCCTTGATCAAAAGAGGCATTGAAATAAAGTCCGGCTTGCAAAAAGGCGAACTGTATCAGCCCTTGCAAGGCAAAGTACTGGCGATGATATTTGAGAAATCATCAACACGTACACGCGTGTCTTTTGAAGCAGGAATGGCGCAATTTGGTGGGCATGCAATTTTCATGTCTCCAGAGGGAACGCAACTTGGTCGGGGTGAGCCAATTGAAGATACCGCTCGTGTGCTGTCAAATATGGTTGATGCCGTTATGATTCGTACCTTTGAGCAGGACAAAATTGAATGCCTGGCCAAATATGCATCTGTGCCGATCATTAATGGTTTATCAGATACCTATCATCCCTGCCAGTTATTGGCCGATATGCAAACCTATTATGAGCACAGGGGGCCAATCGAAGGTAAAATGGTTGTCTGGTTAGGTGATGGAAATAATATGTGTCACTCCTACATCAACGCTGCTCGCTTGTATGGTTTTAATTTGCGCTATGTCTGTCCCCAGGGTTATTTACCTGATGAAGATATTGTCAACTCCGCATCTGATAATGTTGAATATTTTTCTGATGCCAGGGTCGCGGTCAAGGGTGCAGATTTAGTCGTGACAGATGTCTGGGCGAGTATGGGGCAGGAGGAGGAGGCTGATGAACGTGCCAAAATTTTTGCTCCCTTCCAGGTGAATGCCGAATTGATGGCTGTAGCTAATGATGATGCATTGTTTATGCATTGTTTGCCCGCACACAGGGGCGAAGAAGTTACTGCTGATGTTATCGACGGTAAACAAAGTGTGGTTTGGGATGAGGCAGGAAATCGGTTGCATGCACAAAAAGCATTACTGGAATTTTTACTCACAAAGTGAATTTTCATTCATAAAATAATTACTGACCATGCGCTATTTATTAAGTAATGATGATGGTTACCAGGCAACAGGAATAAAACTTCTTGCAGAAGCCCTTGAAAAATCTGGTGAGGTCACAGTTGTTGCACCAGACCGCGATCGAAGTGGTGCCAGTAATTCACTGACTCTTGATGCTCCTATCCATATGCATACGGCTGATAATGGTTTTATCTATGTCAATGGTACGCCCACTGACTGTGTCCATTTAGCCATTACGGGTTTACTTGAAGAGGAGCCTGATATGGTATTGAGTGGAATTAATGCCGGTGCAAACCTCGGTGATGATGTCCTCTATTCAGGAACAGTTGCGGCAGCCATGGAGGCAAGATTTCTGGGTTGCCCTGCCATCGCCATTTCCCTGGCAAGCCAGGCAGGAGTCAATGAGGAAGCCGTACATTTTGATACCGCTGTCAGGGTGGTACTGGAGTTGATCGAATCATTGCCGAGCTTGGCTCTTGAATCAGAATTATTGCTCAATGTGAATGTGCCAGATATGCCCTATGAGGAGATTGGTGAATTCGAAGTGACGCGTCTTGGTAACAGACACAAATCAGAACCGGCAATTAAAGCGGAAGATCCCAGGGGACGGCCTATTTTCTGGGTAGGTCCAGTTGGCCCGGAACAGGATGCAGGCCCAGGTACAGATTTTTATGCAATTAATAATAACAATGTGTCAATTACACCAATGCAGGTTGATTTAACCAAATATAGTGTCATTGAATATGTTACCCAGTGGGTAGGCGAAAAGCTGAATAAAAAATCAGGAAGTGTAAGATGAATGTCGATCTGCAAGGTATAGGCATGACCTCTCAAAGAACCCGCTCCAGACTCATCACCAGACTCAGGGAGATGGGAATCGTCTCAGAAGATGTGTTGTCTGTGATTATGAACACACCGAGACACATATTTGTAGATGAGGCACTGGCCAGCAGGGCCTACGAAAATACAGCATTACCCATAGGCTATAACCAGACAATATCTCAACCCTATATTGTGGCTAGAATGGTTGAGGTACTTTTGGCCGCCGGCAATATTAATAGTGTTCTGGAAGTAGGCACAGGTTGTGGATTTCAGACAGCTGTCCTGGCGCAGTTAGTCGATCATGTTTACAGTATCGAGCGTATAGATGCCTTGTTAAAGAAGGCACGTCAAAAATTACGCTTACTTAAATGCAACAATGTTCGGGTGAAATGTGGTGATGGAAATGTAGGCTGGTCTCAGTACGCACCATTCGATGGCATTATCGTTTCTGCGGCACCGATCGGAGTCCCTGAAACTTTACTGGAACAATTGGCCATGAATGGTCGCCTGGTGATCCCGGTTGGTGTAGCTGGTCGGCAGCAATTACTATTGATCACTCGAACAGAAACGGGTTTTGAAGAACAACAGCTCGATATGGTGAGTTTTGTACCCATGTTGGAGGGTATTGTTGGTTGAGGAAGCCCCAGCTCAAAATGATACAGGGCCAATATGATCATGGGCCAAAATGATCTAGAGACAATGTACGATGAAGAGTAAAAGACAACGGTTTTTTATCTTGTTGTTCATGTGCCTGTTTATTAGCTTGTTAAATTCCTCATGTAGCAGCCAAAGTCCAGCTCCCGTATCCAGCCGTAGTAGTGAGCAGGAAAAGAAATCCACACCCACCGCCAAAAAAATAGCTGCCAAATCCCCATCTGCAGCTGTAAAAATTCCGTCTCATCATAAAGTACTTGGTGGTGATACGCTTTATTCCATATCATGGAATTTCAATCTCGATTATAAAGAAGTTGCCAGGTGGAACAATATCAGGGCGCCTTATGTCATTTACCCTGGACAATCGATTCGCTTGACTGCTCCCCCCGTAAAAAAAGCTGTAGTTAAAAAAACAGTTCCAGGGAACACAAAACCTGTTGAAAAAAAATCTGTAAAAAAACAGGCTGAAGTTGCCAAAAAAGCGAGCAAAAAAGATAAATCGGTTAAATACGCCAGGAATATAAACTGGCAGTGGCCAACAAAGGGGAAGTTGATCAAATCGAACTCACCCATTTCAAAAAAAGGTCTGGATATAGCAGGTAAAAAAGGACAGCTTATAAAAGCATCAGGAGCAGGGGTTGTTGTCTATAGTGGCAGTGGACTTCTGGGTTATGGAAGGCTTATCATTATAAAACACAATGAAACTTACCTGAGTGCTTATGCGCATAACAGCGTACTCATGGTAAAGGAAGGGGACAGTGTTTCAGGTGGACAGAAAATTGCAAAAATGGGACAGGACAGTAATGGTCAGGCATTACTTCATTTTGAAATTAGAAAAAATGGCAACCCGGTCGCGCCTGCTAAATACCTGCCCAAATCCCAAACTTGATTGTTCCGGTTTAAATGCCATGACAATCCAGAATGGAACAAAAATATGTATATTCAAATACACTGTCTCTTAAAGGAGACGTTTTTACACTCTATCAATATTAGTAAATTCCGTAACATATTGTTTTTAATGAAGACTATTGTCTGGCATAAGCCTTGCAGTATTACAAGCAAGCACAATCAGTCAGCAAATAGGGAGAAATTATTATTAATAATATTGAATACCTGGTCGAGGAGGATGTCATGGATGAAGATGAAGTCCTAGAAGGACCTGACGTTAATTCGACTGCAAAAAAAGCAAGGGATGACGAAAGCTTCACTCCAGGTGTTATCCCACGTAAAGATCTTGATGCAACACGGATGTATTTAAACGAAATAGGTTTCTCGCCATTATTAACCGCCGAGGAAGAAGTTTATTACGGAAGAAAGGCGCAGGCAGGTGATGATGAAGCCCGCAAGCGTATGATTGAAAGTAATCTGAGACTGGTGGTCAAGATTGCCCGGCGTTATATGAACCGCGGTCTGGCGTTACTGGATTTAATAGAAGAGGGAAACCTTGGCCTAATCCGCGGTGTTGAGAAATTTGATCCTGAACGAGGCTTTCGCTTTTCTACCTATGCCACCTGGTGGATTAGACAAACCATTGAAAGAGCATTAATGAACCAGACTCGCACCGTGCGCCTGCCGATTCATGTTGTAAAAGAGATCAATATTTACCTGCGTGCTGCACGTCAGTTATCCCAGACCCTTGATAGGGAACCCACCCCGGAAGATGTGGCCAAAATGCTGGACAAGCCAATTAATGATGTTAAAAAAATGCTGGGCATGAATGAGCGCATTACTTCGGTTGATAGCCCTACCGGCAGGGACTCCGGGATCTCATTACTGGATATCATCCCGGACGAACACAATACTGATCCTTCCTTATTACTACAAAACAGTGATGTACAGGCTCATATTGATACCTGGCTGTCGCAATTAACGGAGAAACAGTGTGCCGTTGTAGAACGTCGTTTTGGTTTGCACGGATTTGATGTCTCTACACTTGAACATATTGGCAATGAAATTGGTGTCACCCGGGAGCGGGTAAGGCAGATCCAAATCGAAGCGATTAAACGTTTGAGAAAGATACTGGAGAAAGAAGGGTTCTCACTAGATACTTTGTATATGGAAAGTTAGTCGAATATTTATTCGATCATGAGTAAAGCTGCGGCAACGTTTCTGCCTTCCTGTAGCAGGATATTATAGCTGCGACATGCAGCTCCGGTATCCATAATTTCAATGCCTATATTCAGTTTGCTGGCATTTAAAAGAAGATCGGCATCAGGGAAGTGTTGTTTGCTACCTGTACCCAATAAAATTAATTCAGGTTTCATTTCAATAATCTGATCCAGATGATGCGTTGCAATATCTGTAAATGTTTGTGGTGGCCAATTATTAATGACTATTGAAGGTGTAATGATCAAACTAGAGACGAAACGTTCATCACCTATCACAACTGAACCCTGTTCATATGAATTGATACGATAGGGGTGGGTCAATGAGCTATCTAGTTCGATTTTCATGAAAGGTTTATAATAGCCTGGTTAATTTTTAAAACGATTTTTAAAACAAGAAGTATATAAGAGAGGAGAATGTAAAGTAATGAGATTAATCTTACTTGGCCCACCGGGTGCTGGCAAAGGTACGCAGGCGAAAATGATTTGTGAAAAATATGGAATACCACAGATATCAACTGGAGATATGTTAAGGGCTGCCGTCAGCGCCGGAACAGCTCTTGGAGTTGAGGCAAAAAAAATAATGGATGCAGGAGAATTAGTCTCAGATGATCTTATTTTACAGTTAGTTAAGGACCGTATCACTAAGAATGACTGTAGTTCAGGTTATTTGCTCGATGGTTTTCCAAGAACAATTGCACAGGCAGAAGGAATGAAAAAACTGGGGATTAATGTCGATTTTGTCGTGGAATTACAGGTAAACGATGACGATATTATTGAACGAATGGGCGGAAGACGTATTCATTCTGCATCAGGCCGTGTTTATCATGTGAAATTTAATCCACCCAAGGTAGAAAATCAGGATGATGAAACAGGCGAAGCATTAATTCAACGTGAAGACGATGCAGAACAAACGGTGCGAAAACGTCTTGATGTTTATCATAAACAAACAGCACCTTTGATAGATTATTACTCAACAAGTAAAGATGAAAGATCAGAAACAGATCCGGTTTATGTTAAAACCAATGGATCTGGTGAATTGAAAGTTATAAGTGAGACTATTTTTGGTTTATTGCAGTAAAGAATAAAAAATTTTACTTATTATCATTAATTTACTTAATTACTAAAAAAAATTAATTACAAAAATAATGTTAAAAACGTAGAAATTATTTTAAACATAACTATAATGATGACGTGTTTTTGTTTGTTTGTTTTGTATTGTGTAGTTTTGTATGAGTTCTGTTTAATCGATTAAAGATTCTAGGGGAGTCTAAAATTATGGCAACAAGAAAGAAAACGAAAAAACGTGCAGCAAAGAAGAAGACAAGAGTAGCAAAGAAAAAAACGAAGAAGAAAGTAGCCAAGAAAAAGGCTAAGAAGAAAGTAGCCAAGAAGAAGGCTAAGAAGAAAGTAGCCAAGAAGAAGGCTAAGAAGAAAGCCAAGAAAAAGGCCAAAAGGAAAGTAGCCAAAAAGAGAACCAAGAAGAAGGCTAAGAAGAAGGCCAAAAGGAAAGTAGCCAAAAAGAGAACCAAGAAAAAGGCTAAGAAGAAGGCCAAAAGGAAAGTAGCCAAAAAGAAGGCTAAGAAGAAAGCCAAGAAAAAGGCCAAAAGGAAAGTAGCCAAGAAAAGAAGATAGTAAATCGTTTTAGCGCTGAGACAGGCTAAAAAGGAGCGGCGACGCAAAAATAGCCATCTAATGGCTAGCTTGTAAGTCCAGGCTTCAAGAAGAAGCTCCTCTGGAATATAAAGGCCCCTGAAAAGGGGCCTTTTCTTTTGTTTTCCCTTAATTTTCTATTTCATAATTTTTATTTACGGGAATAATTTCACGTTTTATCCAGCAATATGATGAAATCTCATTCACCATTAAGTAGTATTTTCTAGATGACAGGCAAAAAAAAGCGGACACAAACAAAAAAGAAAACCTCCAGGAAATCCAAAACCGGAAAATCCAAAGCCAGGAAATCTGGTACTGGTAGAACCTCATCATCCTACAAGTATTTAATTCTACAATTATTTGTTATTTCATTGCTTTGTGGCACTGCCTATGTCGTCTGGTTAAATCACCGGGTGACATCAGAGTTCGAGGGCAAACGCTGGTCTCTGCCTGCCAGGGTTTATGCGAGGCCACTTGAGCTATATGTTGGCGCTACTATTAGTAAAAATGAATTGAGTAAGGTATTTAATTCATTAGCTTACCAACATGTGGCATCTCTTCATGGCCCTGGTCAATACCATAAGCAGGCAAATTCAATTCGATTTATCAGCCGTAATTTTGATTTCTGGGATAGACGGGAACAGTCAAAAAGAATTGAAATCGAGTTTTCAGCGGGAAAAATTCAAAGTATCACGGATGAAACCAATGCAAAACAGTTAGTCATATTTCGTCTCGAACCCCAATTGATAGGAAAAATATATCCTGAACACAATGAAGACAGGGTACTGGTTCCTTATGATGAAGTTCCTGTCTTTCTGGTAGAAGCTTTGGTTGCTGTTGAGGATCGACATTTTTACCGTCATTTTGGCATCGATCTAAAAGGCATCTTGCGGGCCATGATCAGTAACATCACATCCGGAGGGCTACGTCAGGGAGGCAGTACACTGACACAACAGCTGGTAAAGAACTATTTTTTGACAAGAGAAAGAACCTTTAGTCGAAAAATCAATGAAGTAATTATGGCTGTGCTGCTGGAACGACACTATTCCAAGGCAGAAATCATGTCGGCTTACATCAATGAAATTTATCTGGGACAGCATGGCGCCAGGGGTGTTCATGGGTTTGGTACTGCCGCTGAATTTTATTTTTCCAGGCCTTTAAATGAACTAAATAATGATGAAATTGCCTTGCTGGTTGCCCTGGTCAGGGGTGCTTCTTACTACAATCCCAGGAAGCATGCAGACAGGGCATTAAAAAGACGAAATTTGATCCTGAGCTTGATGCAACAACAGGGTTATTTATCTACTGCTGATGCAAACAAGGCCAGTGCCAGGCCATTAAAAATCAGTAAAAAACCCTCATGGAGCAGTGCCAAATATCCTGCATTTCTTGATCTTGTGCGCAGACAGTTGCAAAAAAACTATCAAACTGAAGATTTAAGAAATGAAGGCCTGCGTATTTTTACAACCTTGAATACCCGATATCAGGACATTGTTGAACAGTCAGTACAGAAACGTCTTGCAAGTCTTGAAAAACGGAAACAATTATCCGCAGGAACTTTACAGGCCGCCAGTGTGATCACCAGTATTGAAACAGGAGAAGTGCTCGCACTTGTCGGGGGTAGAAATAAAAACTCCAATGACTTTAATCGGGCGCTGGATGCCATCCGGCCTATTGGTTCCCTGGTCAAACCTGCGGTATACCTGACCGCGCTGATGCAAGCTGATAAATATAATAGTCTGACCTTGATAGAAGATAAGCCTGTCAGTCTGAAACAATATGATGGTTCAGCCTGGGAACCTGAAAATTATGACAATAAAATACATGGTGATGTCGCTTTACATACGGCATTGTCCAAATCCTATAATCTGGCCACGGTAAATCTGGGCATGCAGCTAGGGCTGAATAAAGTTGTTAAAACGCTACATGCACTGGGAATAGAAGCTGAGATACCGGAGTATCCATCTTTGTTACTGGGCTCACTGAATCTATCACCATTACAAGTCACGCAAATGTATCAAACATTGGCCAGCGGTGGTTTCCAGGTGCCACTAAGAACCATCAAAGAGGTGCTCGATAAAGATGGCAAGCCATTAGAAAGATATGGTCTGGAAATAAAACAAACAGTGGAGTCAAAATCAGTCTTTATGACACGTCATCTTCTCTCCGAGGTGGCAAGCTCTGGCACAGCAAGATCTATTGCAGCAAGAATGCCCGGTTCCTTACCACTTGCCGGGAAAACCGGGACAACAAATGAATTGAGAGACAGTTGGTTTGCAGGTTTTGGTGATGATGTGCTCGGCGTAATATGGCTTGGTCGTGATGACAATCAATCTTCACGTTTAACAGGCTCTAGTGGTGCTTTACAGCTATGGATAGACATAATGCAGGACTTGAAACCACAACCATTATCATTTATCACTCCTGAAGATATCGAATGGGCCAAAACATTAGATGATCAACGTGTTCAGGATGATTGTTTGGCTGCTGTTGCCTATCCTTTTGTGCAAGCTTATTTACCTGAAATATCAGGAACATGTCAAAATACACTTATTCAAGATGCGTCGGTGAACAAGCGTGAGAAAAATATCAAAACTGAAAGGAAAGATGAAAAAAACGAAACTAATAAAGATATTATCAACAGGCATTTTAATATTCATTAATCTGTGCTTTTCTGCCTGTTCGACAACATCAGAGCACAATACGCCGGTAGAAGATCGGACTGCTACGACAGGCAGCCATCAAGATACAGGAAAAGAAAATAATGTAGTTACCAATACAAAAAAAGAGCCTGAAACAATTCAGTCAACTGTTGCACCTGATGATGAGCATCATCAGGAATCTATCTCTGCACAATCGACCAGTCCTGTTGCGCTGGCCTTTCTGGAAGATGCTGACAACTACACAATAGCAGGTGACAGTGCTCGTGCAGTCGCAAGTCTTGAAAGAGGGCTTGATATTGAGCCGAAAAATCCCTGGTTGTGGAACAGGCTGGCATCAGAACGTTTGCAACAGAAGCTGTGGGCAGAAGCGATCACGCTGGCTAAAAAATCAAATGCCTTTGCATCGGGCCACAAGCAATTACAGAAAGATAACTGGCAGATTATTTCTCAGGCAAGCACAGCATTGGGTGATAAGGAAGGCGCAAGAAAAGCTGATAAAATGATTGAACGCTTTAGTACTGAGAAGACTTGATTGTCAGTATGCTTCAGACCACGGTTTTTATACTTATCTTGCATAATGGTTCAGAAGTTGAAATTTTAAAACTAGTACTGTAGTTGCAGGCCGAGAGTGGCTCTACCCACATCCCTACCGGCATAACCGCTGGCATTAGCATCACCTTGCAGATAGTTAAAATTCAGTAAGAAATTATGACCTGAAATCACATAGTTCAGACCCAATTCAATTGAATCACTCGATCGCGCATCGCTAGGACTATTTTCAACATAGCGCACATAAGGTTGAAACTTTCCCCAGCCGATTACATTGGGAAACAGATAAGCCACGGTGCCAAAAATCGAATGGCCATCAAACAAACAGAAACAAGTACTTGAGCCCGCTGCGGGAGGCGACACTGGCGTGAAGCCTGAATCAAATAATTTGTAATCTGCTTCTACGGTGATAACACCACCATTGGACATTACTCTTTCGGATAATATATCTAAGGTATAACTATAGAAGTCGCCATGTTCAACAGTATTACCTGTGCCGTCTATTTGATTTTGGAAAGAGAACCCTACAGTAAAAATGTTACCTTGTTCTCCATAGTAGGTGGAACTACTGTAGTATCCAAAGTTAGATTCAACATTCAGAAAATTATAGGTCAAGCGTGCAGCATAGAGTAGATTGTTGGATTGATTACTAAAACCTTTCAAGCCATCAAAAATCCCCAATGTATACTGAACTCTGCCGGTCGTTCCCCAAAATACGCCACCTTCTCCACGACCCAAAGTACCGGCTGCACCACCTTGATCAGCCGGAAACAATGGCTGGCGATACTGATTCCAGGTAAGTCCATAAAAAGGGCCATTAGTCTCGACACGATCGCCGGGAATCAGCGTCCGACCAAACCAAAAATTAATGCCGGGATTAATTTCAATTCGGGCTATCGCATCGATAAGATAGATGGATTCGTGATTCTGTTTGTCTGTGTTGATACTAAACTTCAAATACTTGTGAACCTGGGCAGCGACATACAAACGAATGCTATTAAAGGAAAAATCAGAACTATTATCGGAATCACTTGTTCTGGAATCAAACTGCATACGGATACCACCACCCACGCTAAGCCACAGGGTATCGTTTGTCTCGAATTTGACACCGGCTGTTGCTGGCTCCATGACACTAGAAGCAAGCGTTAAAATTAAAATGCTTACAAATTTTTTAACTCGCTTACTGCGATAGAGTTTTTGCTGCACTTTAGACAAATCCTTATAGAGTAGAATAAGCAGGTTCAGCCACAACTTTTATAACGAACTCAAATATCATTTTCATGAATTTCAATTGCCTTATATCGTGATGCCGAAGTCAGGTTTTCATCGGGCCGTATCCGGGCTTTTGCCTTGAGTTGTGAAAGAAATTTTTCGGCATCGGGTAATGATTCCCATACCGCAGGTAAAAAGGTTGCGCTGCGCTGACCGGATTGAATGATCAGACCATCAATATCGGGATTAAGTTGATTAATCAGATCAGCATCTGAATCGAATTCAATGGCTTCAGCAGGTGTCAGGATAGAGATACTTAGGGTTATTTTATCGAATTCATCTTCACCCAGTGATTTGAATCTTGGATCCCGGAAGGCAGCGGCATAGGCATATTCAGCAACACTTTTAGCTAATGGGTATCTGGCCTCAAGGGTACCGATACAGCCTCGCAATGTCTCTAAAATTTTTAATGTGACAAACGTTGCCCTGATTGCCTGTAAATCAGTGTCATGGTCTGCCAGGTTTATTAT
>QNEM01000033.1 GCA_003645215.1 Gammaproteobacteria bacterium | reverse complement strand
TGAAAACAGGGTTCATTATAGGTCACATTTTTTATCGCAGTCAGAAATTCTCGTGGCTCATGATCTAATACTTTATCAACCAGTAAAAATGGGTAGCGGTGGGGCAATAAACCTTTGATCTTCTGGATATCTAATGTTTTCATAATATAAACACTATCTCTTCTGTGTTATTTCTTCTTCAAGCTTTACAATTCTCCGACCCAGCTCATCCAGCTTCCTTATTCTTGCAACAATCCTTCTCCATAGTTTCGCTTCAGTCGCAGGTATTCCAGATGAATATATGCCAGGTGTTTTAATAGAGTTACCTACAGCAGAATTACCTGTGATGATAACATTATCCACTATCTCAAGATGCCCACCAATAGCTGACATCCCACCTATCATGCAATATTTGCCTATTGTGGTGCTACCTGCGACAGCAGCACATCCAGCAATGGCTGTATGTGCTCCAATATGAACGTTATGGGCAATTTGAACCTGGTTGTCAATCTTAACACCTTGTTCAATCACCGTATTTTCCAATGCCCCACGGTCTATGGAACTACTGGCACCTATTTCAACATCATCTTCAATGATGACTGTTCCTATCTGGGGAATTTTTGTCCACCGACCTTTATTGTTGGCAATACCAAAACCATCGGAACCTACGACCACGCCCGGGTGCAAAATCACCCTGTTGCCAATCAATACCGAATGGCAGACTACTGTATTTGGATACAAACGTGTATTTGAACCAATAGTGACATCAGATTTAATCACACAACCTGAATCTATAAAGGTTCCTGATTCAATCACCGAATTATCTTCTATGACAACATTTGCTCCAATGGTGACTGAACTATCAATTGTTGCCGATGGACTGATGACTGCCGTAGGGTGTATTCCTGGTATATTTTCAGTGTCAGGGTGAAACAATCTCACGACACTGGCATAGGTCAAATACGGATCATCTACCACCAGAGCAGATACTGGACATTCTTCCAGTGCTTCTCGAGTTATGATTACTGCTGATGCCTCAGTCTGCTTCAGAAAACGATGATACTTGCGATTTGATAAAAAGCTTACTTGACCTGATTTAGCCGACTGTAATGTTGCCAGACCATTAACTACAGTTTCTGGATCACCATGTAATTCTGCACCGACATGGTCTGCTATTTTCCCAAGGGTAATGGTCATCATTCTTGAATTTTTTATATGCCTGCACTATTTCCCTTGTTTTTTCTCTTTCAAATAGTTAATAACCATTTCACTTAAATCTACCTTGGGACTTGCATAGGCAACCCCATCAAACAGCACGAGATCATAACCGTTTGCTTTAGCTACAGCCTGTATTGAATCAAATATTTCTTTCTGTATCTTTGTTCTCTCTTCATTAAACCTGAAATTGACATCTTCCCTGAACTCATCCTGATCCCTTTTCAAATCTCTGCGTGCATTGACAATGTCTCTTTCAAGTTTCTTCCGTTCCGGTTCACTCATGATGGCGCCATCTTTAGCCAGACGATCTTCCATTGTTTTAGTCTTTTTCTGTTGAGCAACCAGGGCCCTGTCACGAGATGAAAATTCTTTCTTGATTAGCGCATCGGCTGAAAGTGCCTGAGGTGATTTCTCAAGAACACGCATTGTATTTACTGCACCAATTTTAAGCCCTTCTGCAAGAACACTGTTTATTCCCGAGAGTGATAGTAAAAGGGTTACAAGTAATGCTACTTTAATATTTCTCAATGTTTCGACTCCATATATTTGTACTAGAAAGAAGTTCCAAAGGTAAATTGGAAATTTTGAATCTGATCGGCGGGCACAAATCTGCCATTCTCAAAAGAATCATCTGACTTCTCATTAAATGGTTGTGCAACACTGGCACTGACAAGACCAAATGGTGATAACCAGATGGCACTGAGTCCCGCCGAGTAGCGTATATCACCAGCATCGAAATCCTCATTATTTCCCCAGACGTTGCCGGCATCGAAAAAACCTGAAATTCTTATCGAATCAATATCTTTGAAGAATGGAACCGGCAGTATGACTTCAGCACCAGAAACCAGCCTAAGGTTACCACCTATCGGGTTACCAAACGAATCGACAGGACCCAATGTATTTTCCTCATATCCTCGAACAGATTTCGGACCACCTGCGTAATAACTTTCAAAAAATGGTAATCCCCCCTCAGTATCACCATATGAGTCACCATAGGCGATATCACCCTTCAAAGAGAACACATAATCTTCAAACAACGAAGTAAACCATTGAGTCTTGTAACCAACCTTGTAATACTCAAGCGAGTTTCCCAGTGTAGGTAATGCTAAAACTGCAGTAAGCCGGTGCAATGCACCCTTATCCGGCAGGATTGTCCTGTTACGGGTATCGAATGACAGTGTATTGCTCCATTTCAATATATTGTATTGATTGCCATGAACCAATATAAAATCCAGTACTTCATCAGCAGTATCAGAACCTGTAGAAATCTCAGTATTTTCATAGCCCAGTGATGTAAAGAAGGTGTTGTACTCAGTAATGGGAATGCCGAATCCTATGACACCACCCCAGATTTTGTTATCAAAAGCAGTTACGTTGGCATCAGCACTATCGGTTTCCTGAAAAAAAGCCTCCAGGCTTCTACCCACACCATCAATCGTGTAATACGGATTACTGTAAGAAAAAGCATAGCGTCTGTTTACATCACTATTGTTGAATGTGAAACTCATTCTTTTGCCACTACCTAAAAAATTGTCCTGAGCAATTGATGTCGAAAATGTTAATCCGCCTGTCTGCGAAAAACCAAGTCCCATAGAAAAATTACCTGATGGTTTTTCTTCCACAGAGTAATGAACGTCGACCTGATCCGTAGTCCCAGCCACCGCTGGAGTTTCTACATTCACTTCTCCAAAAAAACCCAGTCTTTGCAGCCTGACTCTGCCACGATCTACTTTTTCTGTAGCAATCCAGCTACCTTCCTGTTGACGCATCTCACGCCTGAGTATTTCGTCCCGTGTCCTCGAATTTCCACTAAAAGTGATTCTTCTCACGTATGCACGTTTACCCGGGTCAACAAAGAACGTCACTGCTACAGTATGTTCTTCGTCATTAATTTCAGGAATGGAATTAACATTGGCAAAAGCATAGCCTTCATTGCCTAACTGTGCGCTCAAAGCATCGCTACTGTTTGTTAAATCTCTGCGCGAAAATATATCTCCCTGTCTGACACTGATCAGCTCAGCAAGCATCGTCTCAGGAAATATCAAATTACCCGTTAGTTTGACTTCAGAAACGGTAAACAATTCACCTTCAGAAATATTAATTGTGATGTAAACACCTTTTTTATCTGGTGTAATTGAGACTTGGGTAGAATCAATATTGAAATTAATATAGCCATTGTTCAGATAATATGAGCGAAGTGTTTCGAGATCTGCACTTAATTTCTGACGAGAATACTGATCGTTTTTAGTATAAAACGACATGAATGATGTCGTCCTTAAGTTGAATTTTTTGAGTAATTTCTTTTCCTTATAAATCGTATTACCAACAATATTTACTTTTTGAATCGTGGCGGCAACGCCTTCAGAAACTTCAATTGTCACAGCGACACGATTATTATCCAGTTCGGTAACTGTAGATGTCAGTCTGACAGCATACTTTCCCAAAGAGTTATATTGTCTTGTTAACTCCTGCTCCAGTTTTTCCAGCTGTGAGCGATCAAAGGCCCGACCTTCGGCAAAACCAATCTGTCTTAAACTATCGATCAGATCCTCACTGCGAATATCTTCATTACCAATCAAGGTAATACTGCCAATTGCAGGACGCTCAACCAGGATAAAAACCAGAATTCCTCCGTCACGTTCCAGCCTGACATCTTCAAAGAATCCGGTTTTAAATAATGCCCTGACCGCCTCACTGGATCTGGAATCATCAAAGGTATCACCCACTTTCATAGGTAGATAATTGAACACGGTTCCCGGTGTGATTCTTTGCAAACCTTCGACCCGAATGTCCTCAATGACGAACTCCTGAACAGCAAAAACATTCATTTGCATGAACAGGTAAAAAAACACAACATAAAGTAATTTATAAGATAACTTTTGCATACACTTGTTTTTTATATTCTTATTAGATAATAACGGCTTTATCCCATCAGCCGCGCGATGTCATTATAAAATACAAGTATCATAAGACCCAGCAATAATGTGAACCCAATTTGTTGACCAATAATTTGCGTTGATTCTGAGACTTCACTGCCTTTAATGAATTCAACTGCGTAGTACATTAAATGGCCGCCATCAAGCAGTGGAACCGGCAACAGATTAAGGACACCCAAACTGACACTAACAATACCCAGGAACCACAAAAATGCCGCAGGCCCACTTTGAGCCGAATCACCAGCATATTGTGCAATACTTATCGGACCGCTGAGGTTCTTAACGGATGCCTGACCTGTAATCATCTTGCCAAGCATTCGTAATGTTAGCCATGACATGTCCCATGTCTTTTCAACCCCTCGAATAAAAGCCGGTATCAACGAATAGGATTCCTTTGCAAATATCTCTTCCAATGGTTGGACAGGCTGATTTGCTGCGCCAATAAAACCTATTACTGATTCATCATCTCTTGTTTTTTCATCTGGTGTGAGTTCTATAATTAAATACTCATCACCTCTTTTTATTTCTATGCTCATTGTTTGTTTTGGACGAGCCTGTACATATTTAACCCATTGCACCCAATCCCCAATCTCTTCACCATTAGCAGAGACAATTAAATCCCCGACAATCAGGCCAGACTGATCAGCAGGCAAACCTGAATGTACATCACCGATGATGGCAGGCACCTTAAAAGTTTTCGGTGTGATGCCAATTTTATTTAACAGGCCTTGCTCTGCCAGATCATCGATTGATAAACCTTCAAGATTAATAGTTAAAACCTTAACAACCGAACCATCACGAACTTTAATATCCACCTTGCCAGCATCGATAATTTTGCCTATAAGCCCATCAACAACCATGGTCCATGTTTTTGTCTCCCGGGAATCTACTGCAATAATCTCAACACCTTCATTGAGCCCGGCCTGATATGCGATAGAACCCTGTTCCACTTCACCGACGACAGGTTTCAACCCGGTGAGTCCGATCATAAACATGAACCAGAATGCAACAATTGCAAAGATAAAATTAAAAACAGGACCAGCCAGGACAATGGCCGTTCGTTGAGCCAATGTTTTTCTATTGAACGCACGATTTAGTTCGGATTCTGCGACCTTGCCTTCTCGTTCGTCCAGCATCTTTACATAACCACCCAAAGGCAATGCTGCAACAACCAGTTCGAACTGGTCTTTACCAATTCGCCTTGACCACAGCGGCTTACCAAACCCGACTGAAAACCTTAAAATTTTGACATCACATTTTTGTGCAACCCAGAAATGACCAAACTCATGGAAGGTCACTAAAATTCCCAGCGCGAAAATAAATGCGAAAAGATGTTGTAAAAATTCCATCATGAAACAAGTGCACCTTTAGTATATTCATTAGCAAACAGCCGCGCCTCGGCATCGGCAGCCAATACAGTATCAATTGAGTCCGCTGCAACACCTGGAATATTATCCAGTGTGGCTTCAACCAGTTCAGGGATCCGGGTAAAACTGATCTGCCTGTTCAAAAATGCTTCGACGGCAATTTCATTTGCGGCATTCAAAATAGCAGTTGTTGTACCCCCTGCTGTCATTGCCTCATATGCCAGTCGCAGACAGGGAAACCTTTCTATATCCGGGAGCTCGAAATCAAGATGTGCCACATCAAACAAGTCGAGTGATTCAACCCCTGAATCAATACGCTCAGGCCAGGCAAGTGCGTGGGCGATGGGTGTTCTCATATCAGGATTTCCCAATTGAGCCAGAACAGAGCCATCAACATATTGGACTAAGGAGTGAATAACGCTTTGCGGATGTAAAACGACCTGTATTTTCCCGGGGTCGGTATCAAACAACCAACATGCCTCAATAACTTCCAGACCCTTGTTCATCATTGTCGCTGAATCCACTGAAATTTTTCTACCCATATCCCAGTTTGGATGCGCACATGCCTGCTCAGGGGTGACGGTTTTCAATTCATCAAGAGACGTGGTTCTGAATGGCCCGCCAGATGCAGTCAAAAGTATTTTTTCTACACCCGTTTTTGACAATCCATCTTTATAATTGATCGGCATGCTCTGAAAAATAGCGTTATGTTCACTATCAATCGGCAACAGTTCAGCACCAGATTCATGAATGGTATCCATGAATAATTTGCCAGACATAACTAATGATTCTTTATTGGCCAATAATACTCGTTTACCGGCTTTTGCAGCTGCAAGTGTTGGTAATAGCCCCGCTGCACCAACAATAGCGGCCATTACATAATCTACTTCTGCCAGGGCAGCAACTGTCTGCAGGCCTTCTGTCCCCGAGAGTACTTTAGTATCCAGGCCTTTCCCTTTTAAACCTTTACTTAACGAATCTGCAAGATCATCATCAGCAATAACCGCATATGCTGGCTGCCATGTTGCACATTGCTCAATAAGCAATTCAATATTTCGATTTGCTGTCAGCGCGACAATTTCATATTTATCCTTGTGGCGAGAAACCACATCCAGAGTACTGATACCAATACTTCCTGTCGAACCCAGTAGTGTCAGGCCAATCATGAAAATCTCTCCATCGCCCAAAGCCCCGCAAAAAATACCGGTGCAGCAGATGTCAGACTATCGACACGATCCAGCACACCACCATGCCCGGGCAAAATATTGCTGCTATCCTTTATTCCTGCCATACGCTTGAACATACTTTCTACCAGATCACCCAGGATTGAAAAACTCGCTGTAAACATAACCAGTAGAATAAAATAAACAGCAACTATAATTCTCATATCTGTGTAAAAAGCATAGCTCGCACCGAATATTAATGACATAGACAGGGCACCATACACGCCCTCCCAACTCTTGCCAGGGCTCACGTTACTTGCCAGTTTTTTACTGCCAAATTTTCTGCCTGAAAAATACGCTGCACTATCAGCCAACCATATAAGAAAAAACAAAAATAACATTAGTGAGACACCAGATTTATTGAAGTGGATTAAAACCAGACTTAACCAGGCAGGAATAAGAATAACACCGCCTATTATGGCTTTAAAGAATCTTGACGATAGATTAATACTTTTATTCATCTGGTAGCGAGCCACCAGAAACATGGCAATAATCCACCATATCAGGCCGCCAGCTATAATTAAAACAATCCACTGCTTTTGAAGAAGTACCAGGCAAACTACCAGACATAATAAAATCAACGATACATATAAAACTTTTTCAGCTATGTCGTGAAAACCGGCACAAGCAGCCCATTCCCATGCAGCCATGCAGATAATTGCTGCAAGCACAATGGCAAATATTTGTGTGGGCAAAAAAATTACCGCACTGATAATCACACTGGCCAGTATGATTGCCGTTATGATGCGCTGTTTAAGCATGTTCTATTTGTTCGCTGGTGCGCCCGAACCTTCTTTCTCGTCCAGCATACCATTGCAGCGCTGTTTCCAGGCTTGCCGTGTCAAAATCTGGCCATAAACAATCATCAAAATAAAGTTCAGTGTACGCCAACTGCCAAAGCAAATAATTACTGATTCTCTTTTCTCCACCTGTGCGAATAAACAGATCGGGTTCTGGAAGATCAGAAAGGCACATAAATTCACCAATTAAATCTTCAGAAATATCATCTGCTGCCATGACTTCATCGCTTATTTTTTTATGCAATGCTTTAAAAGCATTTGTGATATCCCATCTCCCCCCGTAATTCACGGCAACTACTAATTTCAGACCTGTATTATTTGTCGTGAGATGTTCTGTATCAGTCATAGACTGGCGGAGTTTTTCAGGAAAGGAAGACAGATCACCAATGAAACGGAGCCTGACATTATTATGATGGAGTTCCTTAAAACGCTGCTGTAAAGACGTAGTAAATAACTCCATGAGCATGGACACTTCGGTACGGGGTCTTTTCCAGTTCTCGCTGCTGAAGGCATAGACCGTCAATACTTTTATGCCCTCTTTGGCACTGAAATTAACGATCTTCTGTAGCGCCTTAACTCCTGCCCTGTGCCCTGCAATCCGTGGCAAGCTTTTCTTTTTTGCCCAGCGGCCATTTCCGTCCATGATAATGGCAACATGCTTCGGCAAATTACCATTAGTACTGCTCAATTCATGTTTTTTAGCCATCTCAATGTAAATAATTATTATGACTAGATTTCCATCATTTCCTTTTCTTTTTCTGACAGAAGCTTGTCAATTTCCTGGATGTTGCGATCTGTCAGCTTCTGGATCCTGTCTTCGGCACCTCGATCTTCATCTTCTGAAATTTCTTTTTCCTTGAGAAGATCCTTACAGGTATGGTTTGCATCACGCCGAATATTACGTATAGCAACCTTGCCTTTTTCTGCTTCAGCCCGAACCACCCGAATCAATTCTTTACGTCTGTCTTCAGTGAGTACCGGTAGTGGCACACGAATTACTTCGCCTGCAGTCACCGGGTTCAGGCCTAAATCTGCATTCATGATTGCTTTTTCAATGTCCGGAATCGTATTTTTATCGAAGGCAGTAACACTTAAGGTACGTGCATCCTGCACGCCAATATTTGCCGCCTGATTTAACGGAATGTTAGTACCATAAAAACTGACCATTACGTGATCCAGCAGACTGGGATGTGCACGTCCTGTGCGTATTTTACTTAATTCCTGTTTCATTACTTCCAAACTCTTGAGCATGCGCTGATCGGCATCTTTATATATATCGTCAATCATTGGAATTTTCTCTCTGGTTTTATCGATTAGCTTACTGATTCGACACCAATGTGCCTTCGTTTAATCCCTGAACGGCCCGCATCATCGAACCTGCTTGCGTCATGTCCAGTACCCGTAGTGGCATGTTATTTTCACGACATAAAACAATCGCCGTTGCATCCATAACACCCAGTTTTTGATCCAGAACTGCATCATAACTCAGTGCATCATAGCGTTTAGCCGTTTTGTCTTTAACTGGATCGGCAGAATAGATACCATCAACTTTTGTTGCTTTTATAAGCAGTTCGGCATTTATTTCGATAGCGCGAAGACTTGCTGCAGAATCAGTTGTAAAAAAGGGGTTACCTGTGCCCGCAGCAAAGACCACGACGCGTCCTTTTTCAAGGTGCCGCACCGCTTTTCTACGGATGTAGTCTTCACATATTTCATTGATTGAAATTGCAGACATGACTCTGGCAATGACACCCAGGCGCTCCAGAGCATCCTGCATCGCCAGTGAATTAATTACAGTGGCCAACATGCCCATGTGATCTCCAGTCACCCGGTCAATACCTGCGGCAGCTAATCCTGCACCCCGGAATATATTGCCACCACCGATCACTAATGCAACTTCAACACCAGCCTCGGTTAAATCATGTATTTCACTGGCAATCCTGCGGATAATCTCGGGGCTAATGCCATAGGCGTCATCACCCATTAAGGCCTCACCACTGAGTTTTATCAAAACCCGTCGATATTTCAATTTTTTAGACGGGGATGACAATCTCTTATTCTCCTTTCGCCTGGGCCATGACCTCATCAGCGAAATTATCGTTTCGCTTCTCAATGCCTTCGCCCACTTCATAACGAATAAAACTTTTAACTGTTGCCCCGCCAGACTCAAGTAATTTAGAGACTGTCTGGTCCGGGTCTTTGACAAAAGGCTGGCCTAACAAGGTTATTTCTTTCAGGAATTTATTAATCCTGCCACCAATCATCTTTTCGATAATCTCCGGTGGCTTGCCACTTTCTTCTGCCTGCGCAATCAAAATCTCTTTCTCTTTATCGAGTAAATCCTGAGGTACATCAGCTTCTGCAATACAGACAGGATTACTCGCTGCAATATGCATGGCGATGTCCTTTGCCAGGCCTTCATCACCGCCTTCAAGCTCAACAATGACACCGATACGTACACCGTGCAGATAAGAAGCAAGTATTCCCTGGGCTGAATCAATCAGTGAAAAACGTCTGACACTGGTATTCTCACCAATCTTGGCAACCAGTTGTTGACGTGCTTCCTCAACCGTTTGCTCACCCATATTTGATCCCATCAAGCTATCGATATCCGCAGGCTGATTAGCCAGAATACAGTCCGCAACCTGGTCACAGAAACCTTTGAAATTATCATCTTTGGTGACGAAATCTGTTTCAGCATTGATTTCAGCAATCACCATCTGAGCTGAGTCTGCATCTTGCTTGATCACCAGCAAACCTTCTGCCGCTACGCGCCCCGCCTTCTTGGCAGCCTTGGCCATTCCTGACTTGCGCATATCCTCAATGGCTTTTTCAATATCACCATCCGTTTCCTGCAAGGCCTTCTTGCAGTCCATCATGCCAGCACCTGTGCGCTCGCGAAGTTCTTTTACTGTTGCAGCTGTTATTGCCATTTCAACTTTTCCTCACCTTCTTTACTAACCTCACCTTCTTTACTAGCCTCACCTTCTTTACTAGCCTCATCTTCAGCAGCTTTTTTAGTAACCTTCTTCTTCGTCTTCTTTTTGGCAACCTTCTTCTTCGTTACTTTTGTTTCAGCAGGCGCCTTGGCTTCAACTTCAGCTTCAGCTTCAGCAGGCGCTGCCTCTATAGCTTTGTCATCCGCAGGGGCTTCATCGCTTGAAGCCGCTTTTGTGGTTTTCTTCTTGATTGTCGCTTTCTTTTTGATCGTCGCTTTCTTGGTGACTTTCTTTTTGCTTACGGGTTTATCGGCTACTTCCTGAATGATTGGTTCGCCAGATTCATCCAGCTCAACAAAATCATCCTCTTTACCGGCGCCAACATGAGCTGTTGCAGCACGACTATCAAGAATCGCATCAGCAATGCCCTTGGCATACAGACGAATTGAACGAATTGCGTCGTCATTACCAGGAATAACATAATCAACGTTATCCGGACTATTATTACTATCAACAACACCTACAACAGGAATACCCAGTTTCTTCGCTTCCAGAACCGCAATATTTTCATAACCTACATCGACGACGAATAGCGCATCTGGGAGGCCACCCATATCCTTGATCCCTGACAGGCCACGAGACAGTTTTTCCAGTTCTCTTTTGTGTCGGAGCTGGTCTTTTTTGGTCATCTTTTCCAATGTGCCATCTGCTTCCTTGGCTTCCAGGCTTTTCATTCTGTTAATTGACTGCTTAACCGTTTGATAGTTGGTCAATAAACCACCTAACCAGCGACGATTTACAAAAGGCATACCGCAACGGAGGGCCTCTTCCTGAATCACATTTTGAGCGGTACGCTTGGTGCCGACGAACATGACCTTGCCTTTTTTGGCGGCCAGTTTACTTAAAAAATTAACGGCTTCACCGTACATCGGCAGGGATTGTTCAAGGTTAATAATATGGATCTTGTTGCGTTGGCCGAACAGGTACGGGGCCATTTTGGGATTCCAGTAACGAGCCTGATGACCAAAGTGGACTCCGGCCTCCAGCATTTCACGCATGGTGACATTTGACATTTAATTCTCTCCAGTTAGGGTTGCGCCTCCGCACACACCATGTACCAACCTTTCGGCACCCAATACATAGTTATAGTTGTGCGTGTGACATTAATTTGCGAAACTGCGGGCGCTTTATAACATAGAAGACTATTGAGAACAATCGCTTAGCTCGTATATAGACCAGATCCAGAGAAATCCATGCCCATCACCATCAAAACACCTGAAGAAATCGAAAAAATGCGCATTGCAGGCCGCCTGGCCGCCGATGTTCTGCAAATGATTGAGCCTCATGTTCAGGCAGGAATAAGCACTAATAAACTGGATCAGATATGTCACGATTATATCGTTAATGAGCAAAAATCCATCCCTGCCCCCTTGAATTACCGGGGATTTCCAAAATCTATATGTACTTCGATCAATCATGTCATCTGTCATGGCATTCCAGGAGACAAAAAGCTTAAAGATGGAGATATCATCAATATCGATATCACGGTGATTAAAGATGATTATCACGGGGA
>QNEM01000032.1 GCA_003645215.1 Gammaproteobacteria bacterium | reverse complement strand
TAATGCCGATCACTGTCACACAAAAAAGTACCAGTGCTAGTCTGCCACTAACATAATTCAGTAAATCCTGAACTGCACCCTCATCACGTTGGTTCTTGTATTCGGTCAATACCGGCACAAATGCCTGTGAAAATCCACCTTCGGCAAACAGGCGTCGCAGGTAGTTCGGTATCTTGAAGGCCACGAAAAATGCGTCAGAACCTGTACCGGCAGCAAAGAAATAAGCAATGACGATGTCGCGTGCCAGTCCGAATATGCGGGAAAGGGTTGTCATAATACTGACAACAAATGTGGATTTAAGTAATTGTTTCGACAAGTTAGGGCGTGACCAAATTTGAAATATTTAATGTAATTCAGCTATATGCAAGCTATCTATCTGTTTATTATAACATTTATTCTGTAAATCAAAGGATAACATATTCAACGACCGGGATTGACAAATAAGGCCAAGATAAGCATAGTTACGCGCCTCAAAAAGACATAATTTTAAACATTAACACGAATATTTATCGGGAGTTTAACATTGGCTAATATTGCCTCAGCAAAGAAACGTGCGCGTCAGAGTGAAGTACGCCGCCAACATAAAGCCGGTCAACGGTCCATGCTCAGAACCTTTATGAAAAGGGTTGATGCAGCTATCGAAAGCAAAGATAAAGAAGCCGCCACCAGTGCCTATCAAGCCGCAATACCTGTCATCGATAGTGCGGTGAGTAAAGGTTTAATTCACAAGAATAAGGCAGCCCGTCACAAGAGCCGTTTAAACACCCGCGTTCACGCACTTTAAGCGCTGTTTTAAAAAATAATATTCAAAAAGCCGGTTATAGCAATAACCGGCTTTCTTCGTTTTACTGTATTGGTATCCATCCTCTTGTCATCCTAAGCTTACACTGAACCAGTAAGAAAAATGACTATGCCATATGGTCACTTTTTTGCTATAATGACCACCTTACCTGGTCATATTATGAGGTGTTAATGATGGAACCTATTTCAAAGACCGAGTTTAAGGCTCATGCACTGGAAATATTAAGGAATATCGAACAAAGCGGGCAGCCTCGGACAATAACTGATCATGGCAAGCCGACACTTGAAATCAAAAAGCTGAGGCAACAAAAGGAGAGTCCACTGGTTGTGTTAAAAGGGACAGTTATTAAATACGAGGCCGCTACTGTCCCGATCACAGATGATGATTGGGAAAATGCTTGATGATTGTAATTGATACGCATGTATTGGTGTGGTGGGTAAGTGGTTCTGATTCCTTGTCCGATGCTGCAGACAAGATTATCAAAGATACCCTGAATAGTAATGATGAAGTTATTATCTCCTCTATCTCTGCCTGGGAAATCTCTATGTTAATAGAGAAAGGTCGCTTGGTTCTTAGTATGGATGTAGAAAGCTGGTTTGATGAGGTGTCTCAGATCGATGGTGTGCATTTTATGCCAGTCGATAATGAAATAAGCATTAAGTCAACTATGTTGCCAGGCGAATTTCATAAAGATCCGGCAGATCGTATGATTGTCGCGACAGCGAGAAAACTGGCGGTTCCTCTTATCACTGCTGATGAAAAAATTATTCATTACGAACACGTCAAAACTATTTGGTGAATAGTTAATTAATAAGTCGATGGGCGAGGGATATTAAAGCGATGATTGATAATAGGTAGTAGCTTGGGATGTCAATTGTATTGTCGTTCCTACTTGAATGGATTCAGAGCAAAATCAAATCGTCACGATGTATTAGCTCTGCAGAATCCACATAGCCGAGCAGACCCTCAATTTTATCGCTGGCCTGGCCCATAATCTTACGTGTCTCTGCAGCATTATAATTTACCAGGCCACGCGCGATTTCTTTTCCCTGAGGATCAACGCAGGAAACACACTCACCACGTTTAAAATCACCTTCGATCTCAACAACACCAACAGCAAGCAGGCTCTTCCCCTTCTGAGATAATACATCAACCGCTCCCTGATCAATCTTTAAAACACC
Source organism: Gammaproteobacteria bacterium (assembly GCA_003645215.1). Lineage (GTDB taxonomy): Bacteria > Pseudomonadota > Gammaproteobacteria > Eutrophobiales > Eutrophobiaceae > SMWN01. Next base: position 10,331 of record QNEM01000032.1, on the reverse strand, counting down.
ATTGGTTTGTGACTGACCAGCCAACCATTGTTTACGTGCGGTTAGGGCTTCCTGATTGCTGAACAATAAGGTCCCACGGTCCTCTCCTTCAGCGATCTGTTTAAGGACATCCTCAACCAGTCCTGAAGCAATGACAGTACTCGCACCTGACTTTGCAGCCATCGATGCTGCTTTCAGTTTTGTCAGCATCCCGCCCCTGCCAAGTGCGCCCCCTTCCCCTGCATATTTTTCCAGTGATGTATTCCCTGCTTCAGCCTCGCTAATAAATATTGCTTGAGGATTCTGGCGTGGATCTGCCTCATACAGGCCTTCCTGATCAGTTAATAAAACCAGTAAATCTGCATCAATCAGATGTGTCACCAGACCGGCCAGTGTATCGTTATCACCAAAGCGAAGTTCTTCAGTTGAAACCGTATCGTTCTCATTGACGATGGGAACCACGCCCAGCTTCAACAAAGTGCGCAATGTGCTCCGTGCATTAAGATAGCGCTCACGATTAGATATGACTTCATGGCTTAGTAATATCTGTGCCGTGTGGATTTGATAATCCTGGAAACAGGACTCCCAGGCTTTAATCAGACCCATTTGTCCGACAGCCGCCGCCGCCTGCAAGTCGTGCACTGCATGAGGTCTTTTTTTCCAGCCAAGACGAGTGATCCCCTCTGCAATCGCGCCTGATGAGACAATGACAACTTCGTGACCTTTTTGTCTTAATTCATGAATCTGCTTGACCCAGGTATTTAGAGAGTCGACACGCAAACCACAGCCTTCATTGGTCAGTAATGCACTGCCCAACTTGACCACCCAGCGTTTTGTCTGGGTTAATTTTTTTCGTGAATCACTCATCATTTAAATCTCCCTGGTCTTCTTCCTGAACCTTCTCCAGTCGTTTTTCTTCAATCCCCTTTTCGATCCCCTTTTCAATCCACTGATAAATAGCTTGTGCCAACTCATTACAACCCGAACCTGTCGCTGCCGAGATCCGGAAGACAGGCATTTTTGTAGCCAGTTTTTTCATTAGGCTATCGCTGAAACTATCAACATCTTCAGCGCTCATCAGATCTGTTTTATTCAGTACCAGCCATCTCGGCCTGTCTTCCAGCCCTCGGCCAAATGAAACCAGTTCTTTTTCAATTACATGAATATCATCAACTGCCTTATCCACATCAGCATCAAATCCGATATCCACAATGTGTAACAGCAGATGTGTTCTGGATAGATGCTTTAAAAATTGTATCCCAAGGCCTGCACCTTCAGCAGCACCCTCGATCAACCCGGGGATATCGGCAATCACAAAACTCGCCCCTGCAGCGATCTTAACCACGCCCAGGTTAGGATACAGGGTCGTAAATGGATAATCCGCAACCTTGGGTTTTGCCTGGGAGACAGAGCGTATGAATGTCGATTTACCCGCGTTTGGTAGACCAAGTAAGCCGACATCTGCCAATACCTGCATTTCCAGCAGTAGTGTCCGTTTCTCACCCAGGGTGCCTTCTGTGGTCTGTCTTGGCGTCCTGTTGGTACTGCTTTTGAAACGAATATTACCTAAACCGTGCCAACCACCCTTGGCAACCAGCAAAGGCTTATCTGCAGAAATCATATCACCGATAATTTCATCCGTGTCCGCGTCCTTGACCAGGGTTCCAAGGGGTACCTTGATGGTAAGATCATCAGCGCCTTTGCCATGACATTCCCTGCCCATACCTTTCTGGCCTTTACCGGCACGAAATAATCTCTTATGACGAAAATCGATCAGTGTGTTCAGGCCCTCATCGACAACCAGGTAAACACTGCCACCGTCACCACCATCGCCACCATCTGGGCCGCCACGAGGCACAAATTTCTCGCGACGGAAACTCAGGCAACCGTTGCCTCCATCCCCTGCCTCGATCTTGATTGATGCCTCATCTACAAATTTCATGTTTATTTGCCAATTATTGAAATACAAAACCCAAAATAAACAACGTCATGCCGGATCCCGTATCACGTACGGGACAAGCTTATTCCGGCATCCAGTCAATTAATGTTCCGCTGAAAGCGGACCTTTTCTTACTGGATCCCTGCCTGCGCAGGGATGACATCAGCACAGCAAGCTGCTGAAAATTACGCCATAAAGTGATTGATACAAAAAACCCCGCAGTAGCGGGGTTTTTTAAAGAATCATCATTTTGTTGTTTCTATCAACCCGCTACCACACTCACAAACATGCGATTTTTCGGCCCTTTCTTGCCAAATACAACTTTTCCGTCGGTCTTGGCAAACAAAGTATGATCATGCCCTAACCCCACATTGGTTCCAGCGTGCATTTTTGTTCCACGTTGTCTAACCAGAATATTACCTGCTAAAACGGCTTCGCCACCGTATTTCTTCACGCCCAGTCGTTTGGATTCTGAATCGCGACCATTTCGCGTACTACCACCTGCTTTTTTATGTGCCATTCTCTACTAGCTCCAAATTTGTCAGCTATTTAGCTGTAATTTTCGTAATGGATAATTCTGTGTATGCCTGCCTATGCCCCATCTGTTTACGATGATGCTTACGACGGCGAAATTTTACGATCTTGACCTTTGGCCCACGACCGTGTGAATTGACCTTGGCAGATACCGTTGCACCCTTAACATTTGGTGTGCCGACTGTTGTGTTCTCACCATCAATTACCATCAGAACTTCTGAAATCTTGACTGTTTTACCTTCTTCGGCATCCAGCTTTTCGACCTTGACCAGATCACCTTCTGTTACCTTATACTGCTTACCACCGGTCTTAATTACCGCAAACATAATGCCTTCTCCAACAATACCGGAGAGCGCCCCCGGGGAATGAGATTCTAAAGGCCGCAGATTTTAAGGAATTCACCCTGCATATACAAGTCGAAAGGCGCATTATATTGGTTTAAATACATAATTATTGTCATATCGACCACAGGGAGATATCTTGATTGCACTTAAATTAATAATAGGGCCCAAAATTCATGGAAAACATGGATTTCTCCTGAGAATCCCTCACCACGGCTCGAGATAATTCTAGTCGAAATGACGGGTGTCAGGAGATTTTCATAGCAATCTGCCCTCTGACTTGGCAAAATTAGGAAAAACAACGTAAACCACTTTATTGGCCACTATTTAATAGCTTATTTTCAATTTGTGAAACCACTCAAGACATCGGCACCAGAACAGCCAGAAAACTTCATAGACACGCTACATGGCCTGATCTATGAGGATATGCGCCTTGTTGACAACCTGATCCAGGAAAGCCTGCAATCTGATGTCGTTCTGATCAACCAGGTAGGCCACCACATCGTCAATAGCGGTGGCAAGCGGCTGAGGCCGGCCCTGCTGCTACTGATTGCACAGCATTTCGGATATTCCGGTTCACAACACATTAATCTGGCGGCGATTATCGAATTTATCCATACGGCGACGCTATTACATGATGATGTAGTAGATGCCTCCCTGTTGAGACGAGGGCAGGAAACGGCGAATCAGCGGTGGGGAAATGAGGCAAGTGTGCTGGTGGGTGATTTTCTCTACTCAAGGGCATTTCAAATGATGGTAGACACAAACTCCATGCGCGTCATGGATGTCCTTTCAGAAGCCACCAATACCATTGCAGAAGGAGAAGTTCAGCAATTACTCAATAGCCACGACCCGGATACATCAGAAGCTAGCTACATTGACGTTATTCAAAGTAAGACGGCAAAATTATTCGAGGCTGCAGGCAGGTTGGGAGCAATTCTCAGTGAACGTGACCCCGACGACGAACAGGCCATGGCCAGATATGGCATGCATTTGGGAACAGCATTCCAGTTGATTGATGATGTGCTCGACTACAGTACCCCGAACTCGGCACTCGGTAAAAATATTGGCGATGACCTGGCCGAGGGAAAACCCACCCTGCCCCTGCTCTATGCTATGTGGAACAGTGCAGATGCGGATGCGAATGTTATACGCGAAGGTATTCTTAATGGCGGCCTGGATAATATCGAAATCATCCAGAAAATTATTAAACAGACGGGCGCAATAGAATATACCGCCGAGCTCGCTCAAAAAGAGGCTGAGCTTGCCATTGAGTCATTGCAACGTTTCTCAAGTAATGAGTATCTTGATGCCATGATTAATCTGGCCAAATTTTCAGTAGAAAGACAATTCTAGGATAATTATCTTCCCCAACGGGGATGGCTATACCTAATGTTTCAGCAGTATCAATCGGCGTGTAGCGCAGCCTGGTAGCGCATTCGCTTCGGGAGTGAAAGGTCGGAGGTTCGAATCCTCTCACGCCGACCACTATCCATATTAAAGCCACTGCATATGAGTGGTTTTATTTATGGATTGCTGTTGATGTAAGGTTTCAACCAAAGAAGGAGGTTCACAAAATTGTCTGGAACAATTTTGAACATCGCGAAGCGATGGCCCCTAGGGCGGAGCATATGGATGTGCGGAGTAAATCCTCTCACGCCGACCAATAAAATACCCGCTTCAGCTATTTTTTATGCCTTTTTTCCAGTTTATTGTAAATCAAACCACGTTCCCTTTTACCCACAGCAATAATATAAATAACTATTTCATTGTCATTTACTTCATAAACCAACCTGTATCCAACCGACCGAAGTTTAATTTTATAGACGTCTTTAAATCCTCGTAGCTGACTGGCCTGGTTGCGTGGGTTTGATAACCTTTCTTTTAACTTATTCTTGAATTGTTTTTGAATGGGCGGTGCAAGTTTCTTCCATTCTTTTAGTGCGCTAGGAAGAAATTTGATTTTATAAGTCATCAATTGATACTTCTATGGCCTTCTCTTTTTCATGTGCACGTTCAGTTACAATTTGTGCCAATTCTGAATCTTCAAGTTTGTCCATTAGCCATTCGTATGTATCAGCGGGTATCAAATATGCGGCTGGGACGTTGTGGTTAAGAATGGCTATAGGCGAACCTTCAGCCTCATTTAGCAGGGCTGTAGGATTTTTCTTTAATTCTGAAATACTAGCAGAGCAGCTTGAGAGAACTTGTTTCATTATGAGACCTCTTACCCAATATTAAGACCGATATTTAGTGCTAAATATAGCTCGATTATTGGTGCTTTACAAGTTTCCTTAAACTACTCTTCTAAGAGGGCATAGCGTCCGAATAACCGACCAGCCCTAGTTTTGCAGCTTTAACCCGAATCGGAAGCTTTTCCGATATGACGAAGGCTGTAAAAAACTAAGGAAACTCTGGTTAAGTAGCTATATCGTCATGCTGGTGAATACCAGCATCCAGTAAACGATTGTTTTGACTTGATTCTGGCCTACGACAAAATGGGTTTTGTAAACTTGTTCAGACCTTCCCTAATATCACTTTTGAATCACGCGCTAAAATTATTCTTGCAATACAATTCAACATCGGCTGCCAGCGATTTCTCGTGACAAATCATGCGCAGCTGACCATATTTTTTAAGAATATCCAGCATTACCTGTGCTTGCATGGTAACTCCGCGTCTGATGTTTTCGATAATGGCGAGTCTTTGAGCATACTCAAGTCTGCCCCACGCACTCAGACCAACTTCGGCAACTGTTGTTTGTACATTGGGTTCCCAGGGACCTAGCTCCATGGCGTTGTTCAATGCTGATTGAAATTCCTGATCGAATTCAGACATTTTGAATTTCAGTAATGCAATACTGCTCCATATGTAAGGCCATTGAGGTCGAAGCGCCACAGCCTTTCGGTAGTGCTCAAGTGCCAGTTTGCTGTTTTGCTCATTCTGCGATTGATTATCGGCCTTAAATGAATTCCATTCATAGACATTGCCCATCAGTGATAATAAATCTGGATTATCAGGATCTTTATTCAGTGCCTGTTTCGCATACCAGTGAACCAGTTTCCAGTTTTCCGTGCTGTATGAATCAACATCATGCTCCCATAGCCTGATGGAAGCATTGACCTTCTGTTTTTTGACATCAGCAAGTCCCCATGATCCAGATACATTGATGACCACGATCAATAATAGACAGGGGATAATTAATAGATATTTAAATTGCATTAGGTGTTATGAATCTTTTTATCAAAAATAACAAAGACCTCGTCATTCCCGCATGTTTCTAGCGGGAATGACCTCCAAGGATGGAGGGAATGCATAAGAATTGCAGGAGCAATACATGTCCAGCGGCTTTTAAGCACTTGAAATCACTGGATCCCGGCTCAAAAGCATACCGGGATGACGAGATTTGTTTCGTGCAAAGCTCTCAATTATTCTGAGTAGCCGTAGTAACTATAATAATTACTATCATAGTCACCATATTTTGATTTTTTGCTCGGTGATACCTGGTTTAAAACGGTACCGACAATATGTGCATGCAGTTCAAGCAATTTTTTAACACCTTTCTTTGCCAGTTGATGACTGGTTGCATCTGCCTTCACTACAAACACCACGCCATCAGCTATTCTGGCCAGAACCCGAGGGTCACTCACAGCGACAACAGGTGCACTATCGATAATGATATATTCGTAATGTTTTTTCAGTGTATCGATAACAAGCTTAAAACGATTTGAAGCCAGTAACTCCAGGGGATTTGGAGGCAACTTGCCCGACGGCAATACATCCAGTAGTTCAATATCGGTCTTATGGATACATTCCGATAATTCAGCAGACATGGAAACAAGTTCTGATAATCCTTTTGCTTCCTTACCTAAATGATAGGAAGGCGCAACAACGGGTTTTCTCATGTCCGCATCTATTAACAATGTCTTCTTCATTTGTGCCACAGCAGCAGCAAGATTTGAAGAGACAAGACTTTTCCCTTCCCCTGGCACTGAGGAAGTAACAACAATCACTTTTTGCTCAATATCAATATTCGATAACATAATTCCGGTTCTGATGGTACGGACGGACTCGGCAAACCCAGATGTTGAGTCTTTAATAAACAGGTGCATCGCATTTCGGTCTTTACCCCAATTCTTTAATTTTGGTAACACACCGAGTACAGGTAATTTTAATTTTTCCTCAAGAGTGCCGCTATTTTTGAACGTGTTATCCAGGTATTCAATCAGCAAGGCCAGGCCAATACCCGCCATTAGAGAAAGCATCAGGGCAATTTGAACATATCTTTTCCTGTTGGGTTTATAGGGTGACAGTGGCTCGATCGCAAGGTCAATGATCCTGGCATTCACTGGCTGTAAATCACTTGTTGCAGCAGTTTCCTTAAAACGGGTCAGAAAAACTTCATATAGTTGGCGGTTGGTTTCTACTTCTCGTTGCAGCGCGGCCAATTTGTAGCTCATCTTGCTGCTGTCTCGTACCTGGTTCTTTGTTTTATTCATCGCCTGACTTAGATGTGACTCCTTGGCCCTGGCAATTTCATAATCTTTGGCAACACTTTGAGCGATATTTTCAATTTGTTTGCGAAGATCAGTCTCTGTGGTTTTTAGTTCCGCTGTCACCGCAATCATTTTTGGATGTTTCGGCCCATAGCGTTTGGAGAGTTCAGAAACTTTTCTTTGCGCCTGTGCACGAGATGAATAACTACTACTGATTAAAGGATGATTCAATACAGCAGGTAGCGATTCAAGTTGTTCAAGAGAATTACCATCTTTGATTGATTTAACCTGTTGATACAGTGCTTCAGCTTCTGAACGTTGTCGCCTTACCTCAACCAGACCACTCGAAAGTGTTCCCAATTCTTTGGTGGCGAGGCTATTGACGCTTTCAACATCAACCATATTCTCTGCTTCTATAAATGCCTGTAATTGCCTTTCTGATTCCTCAAATTTCTTGCGCAACTCACCGGTTCTACCGGTTATCCATCTTGTTGCTTGCTGTGTCTTTTCAAGATCGGCATCAAGAAAACTATTGATATAGGCTTCAGCCAGTGCGTTGGGAACACTTGCTGCTAAATCCGGGTATTCAGAATCGTAACTAATCGTGATAATTTGAGTGTCTCTAAGAAGCTCAATATCCAGGCCTCCCATGAGACCTCCAACAAGGATATTTTTACGGGTGTTTGCATCCATGGGGACAGGTGGTTTGTCTTCCCCGGGTAATTTATCTGGAAGTAGATTCTTTATCCATTTCTTTATCGTTCCCATTATGTTGAAGCTGGGCAGCCTGGATTCTGGTTTGGTGCTCGGTAAAAATTCAGCATGTTTCTCCAGGTTCAGAGCGTCAAAGACTTTGCTTGCAAGCGCCCTGGACTTAAGGATTTGTAACTGCGTCTCGTAGTATTCCCAACTATCCGTAGATAAACCATAGACCTCCTCAATTGAGACGATCTTTGATTCTTCTGCTTCAATCAACAGAGATGAAGTTCCCCGGTAGATGTCCACAAGCGAGTATGCCCACATAGAAGTTAAAACAGACACAGTGATGGCAAGTGCGAGAATGCTCCATTTGTACTTTAAAATGGTAAAAAAGACCTGTCTCAGGTCAATTTCACTATCCTGGAAATCTTCTTCTACAGGTATTGTTTCATGATCAAGCTGGTTCATATTCGTATTAAAAAAAGCTCTGTTCTATTGTAATAGTGTCGCCAGGGCGTACTGCTGTATCAAGCGTTGCCTTAACTGGCTCGCCTGTACTGGAACCATCATGAATAATAAATATCTTGTCCTTTGAAGCACGCTCTTTAAAACCACCGGCAAGTGAGATTGCCTTTCTTATTGTTAGTCCAGGTTGATATGCAAAGCCACCGGCTTGTTCAACCTCCCCATTAATATAGAATTGACGATATTGCACTATATCTATCGAAACCTTGGGGTTGATCAGGTAATCGCCTTCTAGTTGTGAAGTAATTAATGCTTCAAGGCTTGCCAGAGACAAGCCCTGGACCTTCAATACTCCCAAAAACGGATATGAGATTGTTCCTGTATCACTCACTCTTGATTCCAGATAAAGATCTTGTTCATCGTAGACCTGGATCCGGATCGTATCTCCCGTCCCAAGCAGGTATTTTTGATTTGTCACTTTATCTTCAGCGAATACCAGTGATGAATTTGTTAAAAAACAAAAACCGATAAATAACACAGTGTTTATAATCTTGCTTGTATTCAAACTTTCAAATCCAATTATTACTGTCTCTTTCAAGGATCTATCTCAATAGACAGTCGAATTAATGCACCAGTTCCGGATTATACGTCTATTGAAGGAGCAAGAAAAATCAACAATGACCGGTCATCCAGAATGAACAAGCGCCTGTCATCCCGAATGGAGTGAGGGATCTTGCTTTTAAACAAGGATCGAGTAGCTGGATTTCTCTCCAGTTCCCTCCCTTCGGTTCGGGACAGGGCTCGAAATGATCTGTGCTTCATGTCAAGTTATTATCCAAAAAATCAGGCAATATCAACACAAAATGGTTCACCACGCTTCATGATCCCAAATACCTGTCTCAGCAATTTATGCGCAATCGCGACCTTCATGACCTTCTCAGGTTTCCCTTTTTTCTCCAGCTTCTCATAAAGTGCTTTGCATTGTGGATTACAAGACTTGGCCGTCCAGCTACACAGGTAAAGCAGTGAACGCATTCGACCATTCCCTATCTTGGTAATGTGCCCTTTGCCTTTGATGCTGCTCCCAGATTCATAGGTGCGCGGACTCATGCCAATGTAACTCACAAACTTCCTCACATCATCAAACCGACGGAAGCCGTCTGTCAAACACAGTAACATCACTGCTGTCTTGGGGCCTACGCCAGGGACACTGGTGATCAAATCAAAGGACTCGTGATAAGAAGCCTTAACCAGCTCCAACATCTTTCCATCAAGCTCGTCTATGGTCTTTTTGATGCCGTGTATCGTGTCTTCCAATATCCGGGCAATCTCATCATCCAATCCCTCTAAATGCTGCATGGCATGATAAGTATTACTCAGCGCGGTCATTTGTTTGCTTAGCTGCCGAGTCAGGGTATCGTATTGTTTTAACTGGTGTATTTCCTCTGAGGTGGGCCGCCAGGGTTGCCTGGAATGTATCAATATCTGACTACCATAATCAAAAATTAATCTTGCATCGACCTTGTCTGTCTTTGCGCGTTGTAACTTCATCTGTCCATAGCGTTTGATTTTTAACGGGTTCTCTACCACCACTTCAATATCATGCCGATGTAGATAATTCACTAACTTCAAGTGATAGTTCCCGGTCGCCTCCATCACACAGCACCGGTTGGGACCAATGAGTTTGATAAATGTCTCATAATCAGCTTCGGTTTGTTGCAATTGCCATTGCATCGCACGTCCTGCTTGCTCAAAGTAAAAATCAAACGTGTCTTTTGATATATCAATCCCTACAAACTGGATCATTGTCTTCACCTCGCTCTCTTCAATCTGATGAGATCTCAGCTAGCCATCCTGTATGCAGGCTTTTATGCCTATTG
>QNEM01000031.1 GCA_003645215.1 Gammaproteobacteria bacterium | reverse complement strand
CGAGTTCAATGAGTTGCAAGATATCGAAGATTTTACTTGCATCAAAGCCAGCCTGTGTAGCAAGTTTGCAATTAATTTCAAGATCATCGTCCCCCCCTATCCATAGCACCTTATAAGATTTTTTTTCAAGAACTTTAGCAAGCTCGCCGAAACAGGGCCAGCGCTTGTCAGGATGTTTTTTGCTTGAGCCCGCGTGTAGAAGTACCAGCTGCTGATTAAACAAGCCTTTCTCCTTAAGCCAGGATTTTACAAAAGACTCTCCCTGTTTATTCTTGGGAAGCCAGGGTGTTTGGGGCGCAGGAGTAATGTTAGCACCAAGCAGAATCTGGTTTAGTCTTTCGAATGCATGGCACTGTCCCACATATGGTTCAGGCGGGTGAATATGATAAGGGAAGCGAGGGTGATTACCGACTCTTTTGCGGATACCTGACAGTGCTGAGATAATACTCGTACGGTCATTGGACTGTATGTCATACAGAACGTCGAATTTTTGCTGGCGTATCCAGCTGACCGAGTGTGGTATGGATAAAAGCCCCTGTCTGGGAAAGGCAATAACATTCAAGCCTTTCCAGTTTTTGAACAGATTTATAAAAGGGGGGGTTGTTAGTAAAGATAACTCATCACGATCATGATGATGTTGTATTTGTTTGATGATTGGTGTTGCCATAATAACATCACCCAGTGCTCCAAGCTTTATAATCAAAACTCTAGACATGTTCAGTATTAACTATCAAGTACGTCCTCGTGGCGTGCGTAGACAATAAAGAAAGGGATAACCCACCAGAGAGCAGAAGCCCAGTAGGAGCCATAAAAAGCAAGATGTGTATTATAGGGCATCGTTGCCAGCATAGTAGAAATCAACCAACACATGCCGGGCATATTTTTACTTAACAAAAAGAGCCTTGCATATTTAGCAAGGATGAGCCAAAAAAGTAAATAGCCAATAAGCCCGATACTGCCAGTTTCAATTAATACTTCCAGAACTGTAAGGTGAGGATGTGTCGGGCCAGAGCGCCCGTCGGAAATATAATAATTATCAGCAGAGGCAAAGTCTGCATAAACATGACGGAAATTTCTTGCACCAACACCATTTAGCCAGTGAGATTTTATAATTACTAATCCTGTTTCCCAGATGGGAAGTCTTTTTGCTGTGGCCTTGTTTATGGTCTCATAGTTTCCACTGAATAAACCTGATGTTACGGTGAGCCTTTTTTTCAGGGGAGGGTAGCTTAAAGAAAGTGCAGAAATGACAAAGATGATCAGGATGGCAGGAACCAGGATCTTTTTATACTCGGTCGTTTTTGAAATAAATATTAAACAAGCTGCGTACAAAACTCCACCGCCCAGGAACATGATCCATGCTGAACGCTTTCCACCAAGAAGCAAAACACAAAGGTAGAGAACCACACAAGCGTACATCCAATAGTTATTTTTATGTCTGCGCATGTACTCAAAGTAGACAGGAGAAAGCAGGGCCAGAAAATGGGCAAGAGTGTTTTTAGGATAAAACATGCCCCCCAGAAGAGGTGGAGAATAAGGATAGCCAAACAGATTTTTTCCGGTGAAAAATTGCAGCATTGCATCAAGGCAAAAGAAAGTCATCATGAAAAATATGCCAGGAATAATTTTTTTTAAAATTTCTTTTTTCCTCAATTCATCAACCATAAATATGCAGGAAAACAAAAAATGAATATAGAGAAAAGTAGTTTTTGAAGATCGGAAAATTTCTTCAGCATCTACCAGAGAAAATAACATCGGTACCCAAAGGCAGGCAAAAAGCAGATATGACAACTGGATTTGTGGCACCTTGAGTAAAGCAGGGTTTTTAACTAGACGATAGGCCCCCAAAATAGCCATGATCGTCAAGGGAATATTAAATAAAGCCTTGGTTGAGAACAAGAAAAGTGCCGACAGGATTAATAGTATCGACCAGTTATTTTTTATTTGATCTAAAGATGTCTGTAATATATTTCTTGTCATTTGTTTAGAAGACTGTTTAACACGGTTGCACAGGAAAATTCATGGCGCTTAAATTATACCTCGGAAAGCGCAGGTCAATTAATATAGTGCGTAAATTGCGACGAATAGCATGATATATATACAGAGAAATCATTATATTGCTGTCTATGTTTTGATAAACGCATATTACAGATTATTACTTTGAGAATACAAAGATAAAGTAGCGTTGAGCATTTTATCAAGCGTAAAGGGATTTTTGTCGGCTACCGGCACAGGATCATTATAAAAAGAGATTACCTTGTTGCAGACAGCTGTCGTATTATTTAGCTCTACGCGACCAACGGGATAGGTTTCTGTCAGGATCTCTGTTGCGCCCCCGTGATCGTAGGCAATAACAGGGATGCCAAGACACAAAGCTTCCAGCGCAGTTCTTCCGAATGATTCTGGTTCATTGGAGAGTGATAAAACAATATTTGAAATTGACATTATTTTTTTAACGTCATTTCTATGCCCCAGAAAAGTAATATCATCTTCGAGATGAAGGGCTTGTGACTTTTCTTTGAGTTCCTGAAGATAATTTTTCTTTCGCGAGTGAGCCCCGCCAATTATCAGTCCGTGTACAGGTATGTTCTGTTGCCTAAGCTTGACTAAAATATTCAGAAAATCTTCGTGTCCTTTTCTTCGCGTAATGCGAGCTGGCAGGCTTAAAATAAATTTATCCGTGAGAAACGGATGTTGTTCATGCCAGATCTTCATCCATTTTTCATCTGGCCTGAAAGCAAATGGAAATTCTGTTTTTGATACGCCTCTATGAATTAGCGTGATTTTATTTTTATCAACAGTCGGATAATTATTGGTAATATATTTAAAAATAAAATTTGATGTTGCAATTACATTCTGACCTTTGGTCATGATCTCGCTATATCGATTTACACGATAAGCCCCATGAACAGAGGTTATAAATTTTGGCCTGCTGGCCGGATCCATTTTATTCCATGCAAGATAAGTCAGCCAGGCAGGCAAACGGGAACGGGCGTGAATAATATCAATCTTTTCTTCATCAAAGTATCTACGCAGATAAGAAATAAGTCTCAGGGATAAAAGAGATTTTTTACCGACGTCTAATGGGACATGTTCACTGCCAGAACTGACCAGCTCATCAACCAGCCTGCCGCCGGCCGAGATAACGATGGAACGGTGTCCGTGTTTAACAAGTTCATTCGCTATTTCCAGTGTTCCTCGTTCAACGCCCCCAGCATTAAGTTCCGGGAGCAGCTGGACGACACTGAGGGTTTTAGAACTCATGTTTTAAGGACCAGGTTCAAGGAGGCATTCAATTTCAGTGCAGCAAACCGGATTCGTGAAGTCGTTCGGCACAACGTTTTGCTTCGTTAAGTAATACAGGAGGCCTGTTAAGTTTTCGCTCTGAGAGCCACCTGCTGTAGGGGGTCACCATCTTGTCTTCGACGAGACCTTCGATATTGTCTGAAATTTTACTTGTACCGCTAGTAGGCACGTCAAGCAAGCCAACTGCGGCACCAGAGGTGAGGGATTCATATACCATGGAAACGCTATCCATGGTCACCCAGACATTTGCGGCAAGATTAAGGCGTCTGGCAATCCAGGCAGGGCCCTTACTCGAACAATCTTTATATTCTGCATTAGGTTTTTGCAACTCTGCCAGAAGATCCCTTGTTGTTTCAGGTGTGCGGGGAGAGTCTGATATTTCCCAGTTAATATCAGCATGCGTAGTTAGAATTTCATTTAGTTGTTGCAGAAGATATTCATCATCCCAATAAAAATGCTTCGAAGGCCCGCCAACTAAAATCAAGCCACGGTCATTCACCTGTTCAGTTGAAGGGGCTATACAATTTATCGCGCCTTTCGTGGTGAAAATATTATCCGCCATTTTTGGGGCATCATGTTCAGGAATAAAACAAAAATCAAAGCAGTTTGCAGGAATACCGGGTTTCATAATAACAATAGTTTTGCCACCACGCGCACGTTTTGCACAGAGCAGAGATAAATGTGTTTCATGCCCGGCACCGATAATCATATCCGGATCCGGCAATTCTTTTGCCGCAGGAAATTTTTTTAAAAGGAGATCCAGAAGACCAGGTTTTCTATCTGCTAATTTAATGTCGTGGCAATCACAGGGCTTGATCAGATTTAATGCCTTAACCAGCCCTTTACTTTGCGAGTCATGCCCCGACCTGCCGTCACTAATTCGCCAGATTACGGGCGTTCGTCTGGATTCAGTCGTCACCTTCTGGGAGTGCCGGGCCGGTAATTCATTTTCAATCTTTCTTCAGGAAAAATTCTGTTCCGCAATAGGGACATGTCACCTGACCGGTATCCTCGATCGGTAAAAAAACACGAGGGTGTGAATTCCACAGGCTCATATCTGCTGTCGGACAATGCAGGGGTAGTTGCGAACGACTAATCTCAAAAGTTTTTCTGTCATTAGGTGTTCTTGATGCCTGGTAGTTGCTCATGGAGCCTCCCTTGTTAAACGTAGCTTAACCATTCCGGTTTGTGTTCATGGCGTCCATGCACAAGATCAAAATAACTTTTTTGCAGCATTTCTGTAATTGGACCACGACAGCCTTCACCAATCATGCGTCCATCCAGTTCACGAACAGGGGTGACCTCTGCTGCTGTCCCGGTAAAAAATGCTTCATCTGCAATACATACTTCATCTCTGGTGATTCTTTTTTCGTGAATCTCCAGGCCTTTTTCTTTCGCCAGGCTGAAAATTGTTTCTCTGGTAATGCCTTCAAGGGCGGAAGTAGTCTCCGGAGTATAAAGAACGCCATCGCGCACGATAAAGATGTTCTCGCCACTGCCCTCTGCAACATAACCCTCGGTATCGAGCAACAGGGCCTCATCATAACCACAGTCCAGCGCCTCTTGCAGTGCTAGCATTGAGTTGAGGTAGTTACCGTTGGCCTTGGCTTTGCACATGGTTATATTGACATGATGTCGGGTGTAAGAGGATGTCCTGATACGAATTCCTTTCTCCAGGCCATCACTGCCAAGATAAGAACCCCAGGACCAGGCGGCGACCATTACATGTACCTTCAGGTTGTCAGCACGCAGGCCCATGCCCTCTGATCCATAAAAGCACATGGGGCGGATATAGGCAGAATCAAGCTCATTTTTGCTGACTGATTCAAGACAGGCCCTGTTGATGGCTTCTTTATCGAAAGACATGGGCATGCCTAAAATATGCGCAGAACGGAAAAGTCGATCAGTATGTTCTTGCAGGCGGAATATGGCTGTGCCCTTTTCTGCATGATAGGCACGCACACCCTCAAATGCGCCCATGCCATAGTGCAGGGTATGTGTCAGGACATGAACCTTTGCCTCTCGCCAGGGGACAAACTCCCCGTCCATCCAGATCACGCCATCAATATCATCCATTGTCATGGATATCTCCTCGTCGAATCTTGTGTGTAACTCATTGTTATTATGCCAGCCTTGTATTGCATCATAAAATCAGAGGAAGTAACAGTGCCAAGGCAAGTAATAGAGTGGGTGTTATTTTGATTCCCCCTGCCAGAGTAGGATAAGCTAGCATGATGATTAATGGCCGGGGTTAAATAGTTATGTCTGAAACCACTATAAAAGAGATATCTCCGCAGCAAGCATGGGAAATCCTTGAGGCTGAGCCACAAGCGCTTCTGCTGGATGTGAGAACGAGCATGGAATATGAGTATGTAGGACATCCACCTAATGCCCTGCATATCCCCTGGATGGATGCCCCGGACTGGAATATAGATACAGGCTTTGTAGATAAAGTTCGCCAGGCGCTGGTAAAGAGAACAGGTTCAGAACAGGGGCTGGAATCCATCGCTATATTAGCTATTTGTAGAAGCGGTAAACGCTCCCAGGCGGCGGCCGAAGAGCTGGGCCGCCAGGGCTTCGATAATCTTTATAATATTGAGGATGGCTTCGAGGGCGATCTGGATAATAATAAACAGAGAAACACTATTAACGGCTGGCGGTTTGCCGATCTGCCCTGGGAACAATCTTGAAGCGAATTAAATTCGCCAATATTTTATTGATTGGGATTTGCACGGTATATGGATAAATTCTTGATTACTCCGTGTCTGAACTTTGCGCGAAATATCTGGTATGGAACCCGGTTTGCTTTATTTGTACCTACTGCCCTGTGGCAATTCAGGTTTGGTTTTTTGCAGCTTTGTTTATTGTTGACGTTTTCCTTTTTTCTGTCTTTCACGTATGACTTTGTAGACACTTCCCCGAATAATATTTTTAATATTTATGGCCTGACTTATCAGGCAACACTGTATCTGTTGTTCTTTATCAGCGTCGCAATCATTGCGCAAATTGAAAAAGATATAGCAAGTATTGTTAATATCATGATTGTTTTCCTTGCCTTTGTGCCTGCCGTTTGGGGCATATATTTGATTATTGACTGGCTTGCAGGAAAGCAAACATGGTTTGATTCTACCGACACACGCTGGGCAATCTTTTATTTTTATCTAATCTGGTACCTGGCAATCATCTTTCGATGCATACGTCAGTATTATCATGCAACAGTTTCCAGATCTTTTGTGTTGGTCACATTTTATGGATTAATGAATTTTGTTCCCTTGTTTCAATTACCACAGCAACCCCTTTGGTATCCTGACTTTTCGAGAGAAATAAAGATCACAGAGACCAGGACACAGATAAATATTGAAGACACATTCTATCGGCAAAACGAATTGCTTAAAAAGGCAACTGACAGTTTGATGCCAGAAAGAGCAGGGAAAACTGATTTATATTTTCTGGGGCTTGCAGGTTATGCTGATGAAGATGTCTTTATGAATGAAGCGATGCTGGTTAAGGAATTGTTTGATGATCAATTTGATACCAGAGAAAGATCCTTATTGTTGATTAACAATGCTAAGACCGTCAAAGATTTACCTTTAGCCAATGCACATAATCTTGAAACAGCAGTGTTGGCCCTGGCTGAGACCATGAATCCTGAAGAAGACATCCTGTTTTTGTTGATGACCTCTCACGGATCAGAGGATCACGAGTTATCTGTCGCATTCTCTCCGCTGGATATGAATGATATTGGCCCCGAGGAAATAAAAACAATACTGGATAAGGCTGGTATCAAATGGCGCGTGATAGTTATTTCCGCGTGTTACTCTGGTGGTTTTATAGAACCATTGTTTGATGAAAACATGCTGATCATAACGGCAGCAGGCAAAGACAGGAATTCCTTTGGTTGCGAAAATGACCGTGATTATACTTATTTCGGAGAAGCATTATTTGGCAAGCATTTGCAGGATGACCGCAATTTTTCAACAGCATTTTATGCCGCAAAAAAGGACATTGAAGCGCGAGAAATGGAAGAATCTCTGGAGGCCTCTATGCCGCAAATCAGGATAGGCGCAAATATTGAAAAACAATTATTGCTGTTTACTGATCGTCTTGATTAAGTGTTTCTGTTCGCGCTGGTAATCGTTGACTGAAAAAAAGACCTGTTTCAAACAATAGCCAGATTGGCAGTGCCAATAATACCTGGGAAATGATATCAGGCGGGGTTAACAGCATACCCATGACAAAGGCAGCCACAATCACATAGGGCCTGTTTTTTTTTAATGTTTCAACCGAGGCAAAACCACTCCAGATCAACAGCACTGTTGCCACAGGAACTTCAAAGGCTAGACCAAAGGCAAAAAACAGTTTCAGGACAAAATCCAGATAACTACTGATGTCTGTCATGACGGCAACGCCTTCAGGTGTAACCGCATTGAAGAAGCCAAATATTAACGGGAACACCACGAAATAGGCAAAGGCAGTTCCCGCGTAGAACAACAGTATGCTACTGATTAGCAGAGGTCGGGCCAGACGTTGTTCTTGCTGATAAAGGCCCGGCGCAATAAAGCCCCACAGCTGGGCAAGCAGATAAGGCATGGAAATAAAAATGGCAGCAAACAGGGTGAGCTTAAAAGGCGCCATAAAAGGTGAGGCCACTTCTGTTGCGATCATCGTGCTTCCGGGAGAAAGCTGTTCGATCAGTGGTGCCGCAACCAGACTATAAATATCATTGGCAAAATAGAACAAGCATGAAAAGGCAATCAAGATGGCGCAGAGACTCTTTAGAAGTCTCGACCGTAATTCTATGAGATGCGTTACGAAGGGCTGAGACCTGTCCTGATCTTCCTCATCGGGGCCATCATCGACAGGGTTGTTCTTACTGGTTTCGTTTTGATTGTTCGCTGACATATCAAGTTTTAGTGGTCTGTTTTTTTGTCAGCAGGATCCAATTTACTGAGAAAATCAGGATCTCGATCCGGCGCATTTTTCATTAGATCATCAAGATCGCCAAGCTGTTGCTTAAAGGCTTTGCTTTCATCTATTAATAATTCCTGTTTTAATTCTCTCTGCAGGTTGTTTATCAAGCGACGAAACTTGCCCAGCCATTTCCCTGCCTGTTGAGCAAAAGCGGGCAGCCTGTCCGGCCCCACAACCAGTAGCGCGATGGTCGCGATCATAACGAGCTCCCAGAAACCAATATCAAACACAGGGAGTTACCAGGAAGACCTGTTGAAATAGACTGGAGGGATTAAAAATTTATGCATCCTCCTGAGAGAAAGAAGAGTTTGATTGTCGGTGGCCCGGGTTAAGCCGATCATTTGCCAGGTTTATTTAACAAGTCTATTTATCTGGCGTTTTATCGACCTCACCCTCAATGATTGTCCCGCTACTTTCCTTGTCCTGAATATCGTCCTTAGTCTCGGTGTGTTCAAGTTCGTCTACGTCTTTCATTGCGCCGCGAAAACTTTTAAGGGCGCCGCCCAGATCACCTCCCAGGCTACGTAGTTTTTTTGTCCCAAAAAGCAAAATGACAATGACCAGGACAATGACTAATTCTGTGATGCCGAAACCCATATTCTATCTCCACATTCGCTGCATAAGTAAAAATGCCGAAAACTGTTTACTTTTTTCGACTGGCTTTTTCTTCAAGCCCTGACATGCCAAACCTGCGACCCAGTTCCGATAATATATCATCAGGGCTCAAACCCTGTTGCGCCAACATGACAAGTGTGTGAAACCATAAGTCTGCTGTCTCATGAATTATAGCGGTTTTTTCACCTGATTTTGCAGCAATCACAACTTCAGTTGCTTCTTCGCCAATTTTTTTCAGGATTTCATCCAGACCTTTATCATAAAGCGATGCGACATAGGACGAGTCTGGCGCTGCATTTTTTCTGCTTTCCAGGGTCTCGGCCAGTTCGCTAAGCACATCATTCTTCATGTTTGAAAGTCACTATATAAATGAAAATATTTTAAAGAGTATTCGGGCGATTGTATCGCTGAGGCAGATCGATTTACAGAGATCATTTTTTATAAATTTCACCAGGATCTTTAATAACTGGATCAGTGATCACCCATTTATTATTTTCAAGCCGTTGATAAAAGCAACGCGCTCGCCCCGTGTGGCAAGCGATGCCGCCTAGCTGTTCGACCTTGATTAGCAGGGTATCATTATCACAATCAAGCAGGATCTCCTTGAGGATTTGCTGGTGTCCTGATTCTTCACCCTTGCGCCATAGTTTTTGTCGGGAACGGGACCAATAGACAGCACGCGCCTCTTTCTGTGTCAGTGATAAGGCTTCGCGGTTCATCCAGGCCTGGGTCAGGACATTACCTGTCTCAAAATCCTGGGTAATAACCGGGACCAGGCCATCAACATTCCATTTGACGGCATCCAGCCATTCCTGACTTTTTGAGGAAGACATCTAGTTACGAACCTCAATGCCACGCAGGCTCATAACGGCCTTGGCTTCCTGTACTGTATGTTCGCCGAAGTGAAAAATACTCGCGGCTAAAACAGCATCAGCCTTGCCTTCAAGCACCCCTTCGGCCAGGTGTTCGAGACAGCCGACACCACCAGAGGCAATGACAGGAATATTTACTGCCTCACTTATGGCCCGGGTTAGTTCCAGATCAAAGCCATCGCGCGTGCCATCTCTATCCATACTGGTCAGCAATATTTCACCAGCACCCTGTTGTTCCATCTTGATTGCCCATTCAATAGCATCGATTCCCGTGGCATTCCTGCCGCCATGGGTAAAGATTTCCCATTTTTTTGTTTTGCCTTCTGCTGAGGTACATTTTGCATCGATAGCGACCACAATACATTGTGCGCCAAAACGAGCCGAGGCCTCGCCAACAAAATCCGGGTTGTGTATCGCCGCCGTGTTTATGCTGATCTTGTCTGCGCCTGCGATCAACATGCGGCGAATGTCATCCAGTGTACGGATACCGCCCCCCACCGTCAGCGGGATGAACACCTGGCTGGCAACCTGTTCAACCACATGCACCATAGTGTCTCGATCATCACTACTGGCGGTAATATCCAGAAAAGTAATTTCGTCGGCGCCCTGTTCATCATAACGTCGGGCAACTTCTACAGGATCGCCTGCATCACGTATCTCAACAAATTTGACGCCCTTGACGACACGGCCAGCATCAACGTCGAGACAGGGAATAATGCGTTTGGCTAATGTCATTTTGTCTGGCTTACCTGGAAAATATTATTTCGTTTGCCCGGTGTAGGTACATATCTCGTCGGCAAGTTTTTGCGCTTCAGCAAAATCAAGTGTGCCTTCATAGATTGCTCGTCCGGTGATGGCACCCTCGATGCCCTCTTCTGCGACTTCGGAAAGTGCACGGATATCATCCAGGTTGGTAATGCCGCCAGAGGCGATCACGGGGATAGTAATCTGTTTGCATAGCTCAAGCGTGGCTTCGGTGTTGACGCTGTTCATCATTCCATCACGACCAATGTCGGTAAAAATTATAGAGACGACGCCGTCATTTTCAAAGTGTTTGGCCATATCAATTGCATCGTGGTGCGAGAGTTTTGACCAGCCATCCGTTGCAACCTTGCCGTCTTTGGCATCAAGGCCAACAATAATATGACCGGGAAACTCCAGGCAAACATCCGAAACAAAGTGTGGTGCAGTCACGGCCTTGGTGCCGATAATGACATAGTCAACACCAGCATTCAGGTAGGTTTGAATGGTGTCCTCGTCACGAATCCCGCCGCCAATCTGGATGGGCACATCTGGAAAGGCTTCGGCAATATCGTGTACAACTTCTGCATTAACGGGTTCGCCAGCCAGTGCACCATCCAGATCAACCAGATGCAAGCGTCTGGCTCCGGCATCAACCCAACGTTTAGCCATATCAAGCGGGTTGTCTGCGTAAATGGTTTCATCGTCCATGCGGCCCTGGCGCAGACGCACGCATTTGCCGTCTTTAATATCAATGGCTGGAATTAAAAGCATCGTTCTATCCTGTTGGTAATTCTTATGATTGGTGTTATTTGAGAAATAATATGGTGGATAATACCTTGTTAGTGCGCTGCGTCCCAATTATTGCCGGTTCCAATATCAACCAGTAATGGTACAGACAAATCTGCAGCCCGGGTCATAATGTTTATGATTTCAGGTTTAAGCGCCTCTACCTTGTTTTTGGGTATTTCAAATACCAGTTCATCATGTACCTGCATGATGAGATTGATCTCAGGATAATCTTTATTCAAGCAGGCCTGAATATCAATCATCGCACGTTTAATAATGTCTGCGGCGGTGCCTTGCATAGGCGCATTGATGGCGGTTCGTTCAGCATATTGTCGACGCGCGGCATTACGCGCATTAATTTCCGGCAAGTATAGTCGTCGGCCAAAAACGGTCTCAACATAACCCTTCTCCCTGGCCTGTTCGCGGGTAATTTCCATGTAATTTTTAACATCGGGGTAACGTTCAAAATAACGATCGACATAATCTTTGGCTTCGCTTCTGCTAATGCCCAGTTGTTTGGCAAGCCCAAAAGGAGACATGCCATAGATCAGGCCAAAGTTTATTGCCTTGGCAGCACGACGTTGTTCGTTGCTTACTTTATCTATTGTTGTCGAAAAAACTTCAGCAGCTGTTTTTCTGTGCACATCTTCATTTTGACTAAAGGCCTCCAGCAGACCCTTGTCCTGGGAAAGGTGCGCCATGATGCGTAATTCTATCTGAGAATAATCGGCCGCCAGTAATACACAGTTTTCTGGCGCGATAAAAGCCTGGCGGATACGCCGGCCCTCTTCTGTTCTGATAGGGATATTTTGCAGGTTTGGATCGGAAGAGGACAATCGACCTGTTGCGGCAACGGCCTGATGATAAGATGTGTGTACCCTGCCGGTGTCGGCGTCGATTTGCCCTGGAAGTTTATCGGTATAGGTGCTCTTCAGTTTACTCAGGCTACGATAATCCAGAATCAAACGTGGCAGATCATAATCCTGTGCCAGTTCCTGTAGCACCGACTCTGCCGTTGATGGTTGTCCTTTTGGCGTCTTTGCCAGGATCGGCAAT
>QNEM01000030.1 GCA_003645215.1 Gammaproteobacteria bacterium | reverse complement strand
TTACAGAGTAAGCACCATAACCTACAACCCTGTCTTTGCTTCCGGCAGTGTCCCCTGAATTTCTTAGATCGAGTGTTTTAGCATGCAGATGTTTTTTTCTTGCAAGTTGTAATAGACCACGCACAGGCATACAACCACAGGCCTGTTCTGAGCCAATGGCTTCGAGTTGCAAATTTTCAATGGCTTTGCTGGTAGATAAATCCAGCTGCTGTGCTGTTGCATAATCATGGAAATGACTGAGATCAGAACTAATGACTATTTGTGTGTCTTCATCTCCCCATAAAACTTCCAGGACTTCTGCAACCTCTTCAGGAGAGGCTTCCCCAACAACGATAGGAACCAGTTTAAATTGATCAAGCACAAGTTGTAGAAAGGGCAGGTGTACTTCAAGACTATGTTCCTGCGCATGGGCGGCATCAGTGACGCTTACTTGAGGCAGGTTTCGTACCGAGTCATAGGCATTCTGATCAATTTCAATCTTGCCCAGTGGTGTTTCATAGTAATCTGCCGAGCTTAACGCCAGACCCTTTAAATAAACCCGATGTGAAGGACCAAGCAAAACGACACGATTTATGCTTTCCCTGTTAGCGAGTAAACTGGCATACACGGTTGCAGCAATCGGACCTGAATAAACCAGGCCTGCATGTGGGGCAATAATCGCCTTTGCGGGCGACGGAATGTCATGAACGCCATCAAGCATCGATTGCACCATCTGTTCCAGCTCGGCAGGATTGGCTGGATAGAATTGTCCCGAGACTGCAGCAGGTCTTATAGTGCTTTTTACCTTGTTTTGACTATCATTCATATATAGGTCATATACTGGCAACTTAATGGTTAATTCTTGTCATAATTATAGGGTGTATTTGAAATACTTGCAGAGATGATGATGAATACAATATCTTCAGTGGTTGAAACAAAATACTGGCATGAACTGGACGATGGTCGGGTGCAATGTGATGTTTGTCCACGAGCCTGTAAATTGAAGGAAGGACAACAGGGACTTTGTTTTGTTCGGGAATGCAGAGACCATCAGATTGTGCTGACAAGTTATGGTCGATCCAGTGGTTTTTGTATTGACCCCATAGAAAAGAAACCCTTGAATCATTTTCTGCCAGGCACACCAGTGCTCTCCTTTGGTACTGCAGGTTGCAATCTGGCCTGTAAATTTTGCCAGAACTGGGATATTAGCAAGTCTCGAGAAATCGATACCCTGGCTGATGCCGCCTCACCGGAATTACTGGCAAGTGTCGCCAAGCAATTAAATTGTCGCAGTATTGCATTCACCTATAATGATCCGGTGATTTTTCATGAATATGCCATTGATGTTGCGCAGGCGTGTCATGAAAACAATATTAAAGCAGTGGCGGTATCTGCAGGTTATGTTTGTGAAGCACCGAGAGAAGAATTTTATCAATATATGGATGCCGCAAATATTGATTTAAAGGCATTTACTGAACGTTTTTATCATCGTGTAACCGGTAGTCACCTTGCCCCTGTATTAGAGACACTGACGTACCTTAAACATGAAACCGATGTCTGGTTTGAAATAACTAATTTAGTTATTCCGGGAGAAAATGATTCGGTGAATGAATTTGAAGAAATGACGCAATGGATAGTAGAGAATCTTGGCCCTGATGTGCCGATTCATTTCTCTGCCTTCCATCCGGACTGGAAAATGCGTGAAAAAGGCAGTACTGACCTTGAAACATTAATCAAAGCCCGTGAAATTGCGCTAAAGAACGGAATTCGTTATGCGTATACAGGGAATGTACATCATGAAGCTGGAGATACTACCTTTTGCCACCAGTGTGGGGAGAAACTGATTGTCAGAGACTGGTATGAACTCAAACTATGGAATTTATCCTCTGAGGGCAAGTGTCTCAGCTGTGGTGAATCATGTGCAGGGGTTTTTGAGGAGAAACCGGGCTCATGGGGTGCTAAAAGGCAGGCGGTGCACTTAGGGAAGGTCTGAACAAGCCCCTCCATGGCTTGTCAGACCACGACAAAACTGCTGGGAGCAGTTTTGAACAGCGTAAGCTTGCCACGTTAGTGGCGAGGGCATGGAAAGCCCGAGTAAAACTGAAAATATGATTTCCAGCTTTCTTCATTTTCAATGGTTTACAACCATTAAAAATGGCAGCACATCCTTATGTTGCGGAAACTCTGATTCGATCAGAGTTTCCTTAGTTAAGACATTGTCTTGATTATGTTTAAAGGTGGCTGTACCATGCGCAACCTTAGTGCGGGGTGGAGCAGTCTGGCAGCTCGTCGGGCTCATAACCCGAAGGTCGTAGGTTCAAATCCTACCCCCGCTACCAAAGTTTTTGAAAGGCCCCTATTGGGGCCTTTTTTACAGGTGTCAGAAAGTATTTGTAGGTCGATACAGAAACTGGCGGTTTTAAGATTGGCAGCTATACTGCTGGTAGATTTCTGGATTTTTGAAGTGGGCCTTTGAGCCCATTTTTTATTTACAGGATGTAATGTATGCCGCGGCTGCATGGATGCAGAAGAGCGGTTATTTACAGGATGTTAATGGCAGAAAATTGCTCCTGCATTTTCTGCACTTCCGCCATCCATGGCGGTCGTACGCTTCTGATGTAGAGCGTGCAAAAGCAGCGATTTAAAGGTAGTGGTAGTTTATAAAGAATGAATAGACAACATAGTGAGCTGATTGAATTGTTGGAACCCGTGGTTACGGCACTGGGTTATGAAATGCTTGGTATCGAGTATTTTCGACAGAAGGATGGCTCAATGTTGAGATTGTACATAGACAACGATGCCGGTATCACTATTGATGACTGTACCCGGGTAAATCATCAGGTGATTGGGGTATTGGATGTGCATGACCCCATTAAAGAAAAATATTTTCTGGAAATTTCATCGCCAGGACTGGACAGGCCATTGTTTACGCTGGAACAGTTTCAACGGTTCATAGGTGAAAAAGTGAAGATGAAATTGCGTGAAAAGGTAGAAGATCGTAGAAAGATCAAGGGTGTGATCAAGGCAGTTGAAGAAACAGCAGTACTCATCAGTGATGATGGAGTTGATTATTTGATTCCTGCTGATGCGATTGACTCGGCGCATTTGGTGCCAGAACTATAAGTAAGTGAAATATAGAAAGTAAAAATAATAAATTAATTAAATTTTTGTCCTGAAGCAGTTGGTATTGAGAGTATCTATATTATGAATAAAGAAATTTTAACGGTAGTTGATGTTGTTTCCAGCGAGAAAGGCGTCAGTAAGGATATTATCTTCGAAGCCATCGAAGCAGCGCTGGCGATGGCGACCAAGAAACGTAACCGTGAAGATATTGAATCACGCGTCGCAATCGATCGTGAAACAGGCGGCTATGAAACATTTCGACTCTGGGAAGTCATGAGTGATGATGAAGAAGAGATCGAATTCCCAAGCAGACAAATAAAACTTAAAGACTGCCTGGTAGATAATCCTGATATTGAAATTGGACAATTTGTTGAAAAACCGATGGACTCGGTCGAGTTCGGTCGAATTGCAGCACAGACGGCGAAGCAGGTAATCGTACAGAAAGTAAGAGAAGCTGAAAGAATTCAGGTGGTCGAGGCCTTTACCGATCGTGTTGGTGAAATGTTGAGTGGTGTTGTGAAGCGGGTAGAAAGAGGTAATGTCTATCTTGATCTGGGTAGCAATGCTGAAGGTTTTATTCCGCGTGAAGGACTGATACCCAGAGAAGCAGTAAGACCTGGAGATCGCATTCGTGCTTATTTACAGGAAGTACGTTCAGAAATTCGAGGTCCGCAACTGTTCCTGAGTCGCACTACGCCAGAATTATTGATCGAATTATTCAAGCTTGAAGTTCCTGAAATCAATGAAGGCATGATAGATATTATTAATGGTGCCCGAGACCCTGGTGCCAGGGCCAAGATAGCAGTCAAGGCGAATGATCCACGGATAGATCCCATCGGTGCCTGCGTGGGTATGCGTGGTTCGCGTGTGCAGGCAGTTTCTAACGAACTTGGTGGTGAACGTGTCGATATTATCCTGTGGGATGAAAACCCTGCGCAATTTGTGATTAATGCCATGGCACCTGCAGAGGTTGCTTCAATCCTGGTGGATGAAGATGCTCATAGTATGGATATTGCTGTCGAAGAAGATAATCTCTCACAGGCCATCGGCCGTGGAGGGCAAAATATCCGACTTGCCAGTGAATTAACGGAATGGATGCTCAATGTGATGTCTGTTGAACAGGCAGAAGAGAAAAATGAAGAAGAAGCCCAGACTCTACAGAAAATGTTTATGGAGCAACTGGATATAGATGAAGAGATGGCTCTTATCCTGGTGCAGGAAGGTTTCTCAAGTGTTGAAGAAATAGCCTATGTTCCTGAAGATGAAATGCTGAATATCGAAGAGTTCGACGATGATCTGGTCAATGAATTACGAGGTCGTGCACGAGATGTCATGTTAACGCGCGCAATTGTTAACGAGGAAAAATTAATCGATGCACATCCGGCAGAAGACCTGCTGGGAATGGAAGGCATGGAAGAAGCGCTGGCTTATGAGTTGGCGGCGAAAGGGATAGTTACGATGGATGATTTGGCTGAGCTTTCAGTGGATGAATTAATGGAAGTTGAAGGAATGGAGTCGGAGCGAGCAGGACAATTAATTATGACAGCCAGAATCCCCTGGTTCGAAGAGGCTGAACAAGCTGAACTAGCCGAGCAAGCTGAAGGAGGATCGACGGATGCCTGAAGTCACAGTTAATCAATTTGCTAGCGTGGTCGGTATCCCCGTAGAACGCTTACAGGAACAGTTGGTCGAAGCCGGCTTGCCTGAAAAATCTGCCGATGAAATGATTACGGATGAAGAAAAAAATCATCTATTGACACATCTTCGTGGCAAACATGGCAAGGGCTCATCTGAAACAAAAAAAATTACACTGAAGAGGAAGACCAGCAGTGAGATCAAGGTACCATTGAGCGTACAGGGAAGAACCAAAACACAATCAAAAACAGTGAATGTCGAGTTCAGGAAAAAACGCACTTACGTTAAACGTAGTGCAATAGATGAACTGACAAAGCCGGAAGTTGAGGAAGAATTACCTGCTGAAACAGCAGAAGAACTCGCTGAAGATACTGTCGATAGTACAGAGGTTGTTGAAGCAGTAGAAAACAATGATGTAGCAAATGAACAAGCTGCCGAAAGTGCAGTTGCCCCTGAAACTGAGCAGGCCAAAACTGAAGAAGTGTCAGAAAAGCCAGGCGCAGATGTTGAAAATAAAACCCCGGTTGAAGCAGTTGCAGAGGAACCTGTTGCAATCACACCGGTTGCAGAAAAAACTGATGAAAAATCTCAGGCAGCTAAAAAGGGCAAAGGTAAGGGTAAGGGCAAGGATAAATCAACCCGTTACGGTCGTCAGGAATTGCATGTTGCCTCTGATAAATCAGGGCGACGTAAGAAAAAATCCAGACACAGGCGGAAAATCATACCCACGGTTGATGCACAACATGTTTTTGAGAAGCCAACAGAACCAGTGGTCAGAGAAGTTGAGGTTCCAGAGAATATATCTGTGGCTGATCTTGCTCAAAAGATGTCGGTTAAATCAACTGAAGTAATCAAGTTTATGATGGGACTGGGAAGTATGGCCACTATCAATCAGATGCTTGATCAGGATACTGCGGCGTTGGTTGTTGAAGAGATGGGCCATAAAGTTAAGCTCATTAACGAAAGTGCACTGGAAGACGAACTCGTTTTTGCAGCAAAGGAAAGTGGTGAGCAAGTTTCACGCGCACCTGTTGTGACGATTATGGGTCATGTCGATCATGGTAAAACATCACTGCTTGATTATATCCGTAAGACAAAAGTCACTGAGGGTGAAGCAGGGGGCATTACGCAACACATAGGTGCCTATGTTGTAGAAACAGACAAAGGTAAAATTGCATTTCTGGATACACCCGGACATGCAGCATTTACAGCAATGCGTGCCCGTGGTGCCAGCGTCACAGATATTGTTATTGTCGTGGTTGCTGCCGATGACGGTGTGATGCCACAGACAGAAGAAGCAGTAAAACATGCAAAGGCAGCTAATGTGCCAATTATTATTGCTGTTAACAAGATTGATAAAGCAGACGCAGATCCTGATCGTGTAAAGCAGGAACTCTCCAAGGCTGAAATAGTGCCGGAAGACTGGGGTGGTGATACCCAGTTTGTGAATGTATCGGCACAGACCGGTGAGGGGATTGATAATTTACTTGAAAGTATTTCCTTACAGGCCGAATTGCTTGAACTAAAGGCTTCTGATACAGGTGCTGCAACTGGCGTGGTGATTGAGGCACGTCTGGATAAAGGCCGTGGCCCTGTTGCAACGATTTTGGTAAAGAGCGGTGCGCTGAATAAAGGTGACATTATTCTAAGCGGCAGGGAATTTGGCCGTGTCCGGGCTATGGTTGATGACAATGGCAATGAAGTTATGTCATCTGTGGGGCCATCGACACCCGTGGAGGTACTCGGGTTGTCTGGTATTCCACATGCAGGTGACGAGATGATGGTTGTACCAGATGAGAAAAAAGCCCGTGAGATTGCCGAGCTCAGGAAAACCAAGAATCGTGAATCCAAGTTGGCCAAGCAACATGCAGTAAAATTACAGAATGCCATGGACCAGATGAGTGAGGGAGATGTCGCAACACTCAGTATTCTGATTAAAACGGATGTTCAGGGATCTTCTGAAGCCATCGTCGACGCACTGACCAGGTTATCAACCGATGAAGTCAGGGTCGGCGTTGTTAGCAGTGGTGTTGTTGGTATTACAGAAACTGATATGAATCTCGCACTTACATCAAAGGCAGTCGTTATTGGTTTTAATGTCCGTGCTGATGCTTCTGCGCGTAAGCTTGCTGACGAGGAAGAGATTGAAATCCGTTATTACAGCATTATTTATGATTTGATCGATGATGTGAAAGCAGCCATGAGCGGTATGCTCGCGCCTGAATTACGCGAACAAATTATCGGTGTTGCAGAGGTTAAAGATGTATTCCGTTCACCAAAATTTGGTGATATCGCTGGCTGTATAGTGTCTAGCGGGGTTGTTAAAAAGAGTAGCCCTATTCGAGTATTGCGAGATAATATCGTTGTCTACGAAGGTGAGCTCGAATCACTCAGACGTTTCAAGGATGATGTTAATGAGGTGAAATCTGGGACAGAATGCGGTATTGGCGTCAAAAATTACGACAATGTCCAGCCTGGAGATCAAATAGAGGTGTTTGAACGGATCGAAGTCGCACGCACAATTTGATATCAACTAACTGAATGGTTTGAGTAAATATGGCCAGAGAGTACAAGCGTAGTCAGCGAGTCGGCGATCATATTCAAAAAGAGCTGGCCACAATTATCCAGATGCCTGTCAGGGATGCTGGTTTGGGTCTGGTAACAATCTCCGCTGTCAATTTAAGTACGGATCTGGCCCATGCGAAGATTTTTGTGACTTGCCTGGGGATGGATCATGTAAAAAGTGATCATCAAGAAAGTGACAAGGACGATTTATTGGATGAGAGAGCTGATGTCCTGACCATGCTCAATGACAACGCGGCGCAATTTCGTCATCAATTATCCAAAATACTCACCACACGTACCGTTCCAAAACTTCAATTCATGTTTGATGAGAGTCTGGAACAGGCAAATCGATTGACCAGCCTGATAGATTCTCTGCATTCAGAAGACCCCCAGAAATAGATAAGCATAAATAGATAAGTAATATTGTCGTATGGGGCGAAGACGAAAAAGAAAACCGCACGAACGGGATGTGCACGGTATTTTGCTTCTGGACAAACCAGCCGGTATTACCTCGAATGATGCCTTACAAAGAATCAAGCGACTGTATAGAGCTGCCAGGGCAGGGCATACAGGCAGTCTGGACAAGCCTGCAACTGGCATGCTGCCATTATGTCTTGGTGAAGCCACCAAGATTTCCTCATATCTTCTCAATGCAGATAAAACTTATGTCGCAGTTGCCAGACTTGGTGAGGTAACCAGCACCGCAGACGCTGAAGGTGAAGTCCTGGAAACCCGGCAAGTTCCTGAACTTAATCAGGAGCTGCTAGAAAAGGTCATAGCACAGTTTGTCGGGGATATTGAACAGGTACCGCCAATGTACTCGGCACTAAAAATAGATGGGCAAAGGCTTTATAAACTGGCTTATCAAGGGCTTGAAGTTGAACGTAAAGCCAGGCCTGTGACCATAAAGCAGATTGATTTACAGCATTTTGATGAGGATTCATTTGCAATACAGGTACACTGTTCAAAAGGCACTTACATACGGACACTGATTGAAGATATCGGTCAGGCGCTAGGCTGCGGCGCTCATGTCAGCTCACTTCGACGGCTGTCAACGGGACCATTTAAAGAAGCGCAAATGGTCAGTATGGAAACGATTGAGGATCTGGCAAAAGAGGGGGAGGATGGGGATGCAGCACTGGATCAGTTACTTGTCCCTGGAGACAGTGCCCTGGAACATCTGGCTGAGGTTAATCTAAGCGAGGAAATGACATACTACCTTTGTCTGGGTCAGGCAGTGTCGGTACCACAGGCACCAACAGACGGATTGGTCAGAATTTATGACCATAATCATGCATTTATCGGGATTGGTACGATTCTGGATGACGGTCGTGTTGCACCAAAAAGAATACTGAAAACCAGTAATTAACACTAACTAACTGATTATTATAGATAAATATTTTTTAACGGTATCAAGCAAGAGCTCATGTTCGGGCTTGAAAAAAACAATCCCGGCATCTCGTTATTTACGCTTGTTCATGCATGAGAGCGCGGTTACAATACGCGCCTTATTTAGACCGGGATTACTTCAGGAGCTCGATTACACATGGCATTAAGTACTCAGCATAAGGCTGACATAGCAAAAGAACATCAACGTGCGGAGAACGATACAGGTTCTCCAGAAGTGCAGGTTGCATTATTAACCGCAAACATTACAGAGTTGTCTGATCATTTCAAGACACACAACAAAGATCATCATTCACGCCGTGGATTATTAAAAATGGTGAATCAACGTCGCAAACTTCTGGATTATCTAAAAAGCAAAGATGTAAACCGCTATCGTGATCTGATCACCAGCCTTGGTTTACGTAAATAAGCGAGATTTCAGGTCTGCGTGAATAAATCAGCGCAAAAATCAGCATAGTTGTTTACGTCAGACCCAATTCAGGCTCACAAGCAATAGAATACAAAACACTATATATAAGAGACAAGATTTCTGTAATCAGTCTTAAATAATCCCTCCAAATTACTTATCAAAACACTCTAAGGTAAAAACATGAAAGCAGTCAGGAAAGAGTTCCAGTTCGGTGACCACACAGTTGTATTGGAAACGGGTAAGGTAGCCCGACAGGCCAGTTCAATTATCGTCAGCATGGGAGACACCGTTGTTATGGTCAACTGTGTCGCAAAGAAAGAAGCAGATGCAAGGCGAGATTTTTTTCCACTTACCGTGGATTATCAGGAACGTACATATGCTGCCGGTAAGATACCAGGTGGCTTTTTCAAAAGAGAGGGTCGTCCAAGTGAAAAAGAAACGCTGACATGTCGATTAATCGACCGTCCAATCAGACCTTTATTTCCAAATGGTTTTAAAAATGAAGTCCAGATTGTGGCCACAGTCATGTCACTGGATCCACAAATCAATGCTGATATACCGGCATTGATTGGTGCCTCAGCCGCAGTCGTTTTGACCGGCGCACCATTCAACGGCCCAGTAGGTGCAGCACGTGTTGGCTATATCGATGGTGATTATGTACTTAACCCATCAATCGATCAGCTAGTTGACTCGGAACTGAATCTGGTAGTTGCAGGAACAAGCTCTTCAGTATTAATGGTTGAATCTGAAGCCAGACAATTATCTGAAGAAGTGATGTTGGGTGCTGTGATGTTTGGTCATGAGCACTTCCAGGTCGCTATAGACAGTATTAAAGAGTTGGCTGAAGAAGTTGGTGTCGTTGCCTGGGATTGGCAATTGGAAGAGAAGGATGCGGATTTGGCAGAAGAAGTAGCCAGTCGTTCAACAGACCTGTTGCGTGAAGCCTATGCCATAACCGATAAGCTCAACCGTAAAGACCGTATCAGCGAAATTAATAATGAAGTCGTCGCTGCGATGAGCGAAGCAGATGAACCTAAATGGTCCGCATCAGAAATTAGTGATGAAATTCACAGTCTTGAAAGCCACATTGTTCGCAGCAGTATCCTGGCGGGTGAGAGTCGTATTGATGGACGTGATACAAAAACTATCAGAAAGATCACAACAGAAGTAGGTATTTTACCAAGGGCACACGGTTCAGCATTATTTACCCGTGGTGAAACACAGGCGATTGTTGTCGCTACCCTGGGCACAGAACGTGATTCACAAATCATCGATGCGATTGAAGGTTCTTATAAAGAGCCGTTTATGCTGCATTACAACTTCCCTCCATATTGTGTGGGAGAAACCGGACGAGTTGGTACACCAAAACGTCGTGAAATTGGACATGGTCGTTTGGCCAAGCGTGGCATCCTCGGTGTTATGCCAAATATGGAAGAATATCCCTACGCCATTCGCGTGGTTTCAGAAATTACAGAATCAAATGGTTCAAGTTCCATGGCCAGTGTTTGTGGTACCAGTCTTGCCTTAATGGATGCAGGTGTTGCTATTGAAGCACCTGTTGCTGGTATTGCCATGGGTCTGATTAAAGAAGATGAAAAATTTGTCGTACTCTCGGATATTCTGGGTGATGAAGATCATCTGGGTGATATGGATTTTAAAGTTGCTGGTACAGAAAATGGTGTCACTGCCCTGCAAATGGATATCAAGATCGATGGGATAACAAAAGAAATCATGGAAGCAGCTTTGGAACAGGCCAAAGAAGGTCGAATTCATATCCTTGGGGAGATGAACGCAACTATTTCCAGTCCACGTGATGAAATGTCCGAATTTGCGCCCAGAATCACGGTGATTAAGATTCACCCAGACAAGATCCGTGATGTGATTGGTAAGGGTGGTGCAACCATTCGTGCAATTACAGAAGAAACAGGTGCGACAATTAATATTGACGATGACGGTACGGTAAAGATTGCCGCAGTTGATAAGGCTGCTGGCGAAGCTGCATTGCAAAGGGTAGAGCAGATAACCGCAGATATCGAAGTCGGCAAGATCTATGAAGGTAAGGTTGCCAAGCTGATGGATTTCGGTGCCTTCGTGAACATCCTGCCTGGCAAAGATGGTCTGGTACATATCTCACAAATTAGTGAAGAGCGTGTAGAGAATGTTAGCGATAAATTAAGTGAAGGTGATTTTGTTAAAGTTAAAGTGCTTGAAGTCGACAGACAAGGTCGTGTCCGTCTGAGTATGAAAGCTGTTAACGAAGCAGAAATACAGGAAGCCTGATTGTCGTAAACTAAACAGGTATTCATAAAGAAAGGGCTCAAAGCCCTTTTTTTGTGCCTGCAGATCAGTCAATAGCGCCCGGATTAACCCGATTTGCCCATAAAATCGTTAGAATCAGATAGAAAGGATGATTTATACCCGAACTACCTGGAAATGCAGGTTTCAGCGAGACGAGAAGCAATCAGATTCAAGGCATGAAACCGAATGACTAGTCATTCTAGTCCAAGGTTTTATAACGAAGAAGATGGTTGCTTCTCGTCTCGCCCTGCGGGAGCTCAGTTAGAAAGCCAGCGCCGCGTTGCAACACTTGTGAAGGACTAGTCATTCACTGCAAATTGCGCCTCGCTCTAACTTTCTAACTAAACTCTGAATCCTGCATTTCCAGGTAGTTTGGGTATAAACTTCATTACTATGATGGCAGGCAAGAGTAATGAGGAACACTCGGATGAAGATTTGATGCTCAGCTACCAGCAGGGTGATGCAGCTGCCTTTGAGGTACTGTATGAAAGGCATAAGGGCGGTGTGTTTCGTTATTTACTGGCCAAATGCTATCAGCAAGCGATTGCCGAAGAACTGTTTCAGGATGTCTGGATGAAACTGATTGTTGCCCGAGACAGGTATGAAGTACGCGCCAAATTTACCACCTATCTATACCAGCTCGCACATAATCACTTTGTTGATTATTACCGAAAAACGCGTACCGATGTGTTTCAACAAAAAGACTGCGATGAAGATGTTGAACAAATAACAGCAGAAGCTCAGAAACAGGCAGACGAACAATTAGACATACAACGACAAACAGAAACACTTGCTGAGTTAATTGATAATTTGCCAGATGAGCAGCGAGAGGCCTTCATGTTGAGAGAAGAGGCCGGATTAACAGTCGCTGAAATAGCCGAAGTAACAGGCGTGAATGCAGAAACGGCCAAGAGCCGATTACGATACGCAGTGAAAAAATTACGTGCAGGGTTGAAGGAAAATGGCTAAAAAACCAGAAGATCACAAACAAGACGATCAGAACCTTGATAAATATCTGCAGGGTGATTCTGCCTTGTCCAG
>QNEM01000029.1 GCA_003645215.1 Gammaproteobacteria bacterium | reverse complement strand
GTGTCTTGATCAGCATGACCCAGGCATTGGTAAGACCTGGAAAATTAACCACGGCATCAAGTTCTGCTTTTAACTTGTCCATAGTCATTCCTTCACGCCACTCATCACGCGGTTTAAAACGAATTAATGTTTCAATCATCGTCAGGGGCGCTGGATCAGTCGCGGTTTCTGCACGGCCAATCTTGCCAAATACGGTATCAACTTCAGGCACGGTACGAATCAATTTGTCTGTTTGTTGTAGTAATTGTCGCGCCTTGCCGATCGAAATCGCGGGTAATGTTGTTGGCATATACATTAAATCACCCTCATCCAGCTCGGGCATAAATTCGCTACCCATTTGAGTAAATGGCCAAAGCCCAATCACCATGATAATTAATGCAAGGAATACTGTTGAAAGTGGAAAACGAAGTACGACCCGAATGATTGGGCGATAGCTAAAATTCAATAAACGCGTAACTGGATTTTTTTCTGATGAAATAATGCGTCCTTTTACAAAATAACCCAGCAAAACAGGAACAACTGTAATCGCAAGGATCGTTGCCGATATCATTGCGTAAACCCAGGTAAATGCCAGGGGCGCAAACATACGACCTTCCTGCGCCTGCAAAGTAAAAATAGGTAATACGCTCAAGCCGGTTATGAGTAATGAAAAAAACAGTGGTGGGCCAACTTCAGAAGTTGCTGTCGCGATCATTTCCCAATGATCGGCTTTATCGGTTTTCCCTCCGACATGCCTGTGAACATTATCAATCATGACAATAGCAGCATCGACCATGACACCTATGGCTATGGCGATGCCCCCCAGAGACATAATATTGGCATTGATCCCTTGTACGTTCATGATAATAAATGCCATCAATATCCCCAGCGGCAGACTGATAACAACAACAAGAGCAGATCGTATATGCACAAGAAATAATAATATAACGATAACAACCAGGGCCAGTTCCTGATACAAGGCATCTTTCAATGTATTGATTGCTCGTTCTATCAAACCGGAACGATCATAAGTCTCAACAATTTCTACGCCTTCAGGCAATCCCTGTTCCAGTTCGGTTAATTTCACCTTAACTGCATCGATTACTTTCTGGGCATTTTCACCCCAACGCATGACGATGATACCACCAACAACTTCACCTTCACCGTTCAATTCAGCAATGCCACGACGCAATTGTGGTCCAACTCTTATGTCTGCTACATCGTCAAGTAATATAGGAGTGCCTCTAATATTGACACCAAGCGGAATATTACGCAGGTCTTCCAGGCCACTGATATAACCTTTAACCCTGACCATATATTCAGCTTCCGCCATTTCAATAACAGATGCCCCTACTTCCTGATTGGCTTTTTTTATTGCTCTGCTAATCGTAGATATTGGAATGTCGTAGGCGCGTAATAAATCAGGATCGACAACAACCTGATATTGTTTCACCATGCCACCGATGGTAGCGACCTCTGCGACGCCAGGCACAGTCTGTAGTTCGAATTTAAGAAACCAGTCCTGAATTGAACGTAATTCTGCCAGATCATGTTGGCCCGTACGGTCAACAAGTGCATATTCATAAACCCAGCCAACACCCGTTGCATCGGGGCCCAGCTCAGGCTGAACTCCAGCAGGCAAACGTCCGGCCACCTGACTTAAATATTCAAGTACACGAGAACGTGCCCAGTAAAGATCCGTACCTTCTTCAAAAATAATATAGACATAGGAATCACCAAAGAAAGAATATCCCCTGACAGTCACTGCATGAGGCACCGACAACATTGCTGTCGTCAGTGGATAAGTCACCTGATCTTCAACAACCTGCGGTGCCTGACCCGGGAAGGGTGTTTTGATAATGACCTGAACATCAGAAAGATCCGGTATTGCATCAACAGGAGTCTGCTTGACGATAAATATTCCACTTATCACAAGGATGATGGTGACAAGAATAATCAGGAATCGATTATTAATTGACCAACGTATAATTTGCTCAATCATGATCTATTCCTTATTCATTTCAGACTGTTCCATTGAATCTTTATCCATTGATCCTTCAACGGACTGTATACGACCGATACTTGCCTTGAGGCTTGATTCAGAATCAATTAGGAACTGTGATGAGACAACAATACTATCACCTTCATTTAGACCAGATATAATTTCAACCTTGTCATCGCTCTCTATCCCTGTGGTAACTTCCTGTGCCTGAAAACGACCTTCCCCTAGTGTTCGTATGACTCGTATCTGTTTAGAATCGCGAATCAATGCTTCACGTGGGATATTTAATATACCTTTTTGTTGTTTGCCAAAAATAGTGACATGGGCGTACATATTCGGCATCAGTTTTTCTTCTGGATTATCAAAACGCAGACGTACACGTAAGGTTCGTGTAACAGGATCAAGTTCAGGGTATATATATTCAACATTCCCTTTCCAGATAACCCCCGGCATAGAAGGTATTTTAGCCTCAGCTATTTGACCTACCTTGACCCAGTTTGCCTGTCGTTCGAAGACTTCAGCGACCAACCAGATATTGTCCAGACTTGCAATGCTCAGGATCTGATTTTCTGGCTTAACAAACATGGAGTTACGTACCCCGAGTTTTGTTAACACACCAGTTTGAGGCGCATAAAAAACTACATTCCTTTCTATCTTATGTTCCTTATCAATGCGAGTAATTTGTCTTTCTGAAATGCCTAAAGAAATTAATCTTTCATGCGTTCTTTCAAGCATAGTCTTATTATTGTTCTTAAGCGCATGGATATATTCTTCCTGGGCAACAACAAGTGGTGGTGAGTAAATTTCAAACAGGGGTTGGCCTTTTTTTACACGCTCACCTTCTGCCCTGACAGTCAGCTTATCAATCCATCCTTCAGTCCTTGTGTGAATATGGTCTATCATCTCTTCGTTATATTCAATATAACCGACTGTATGGATATCTTTTGATATTGTCCCACGTGTTGCGGTTATCGTGCGCACACCAAGATTATTCACTACCTCAGGTGAAATTTTGACAATTGGTCTACCAGTTTCGCCCGGCTCTTCATCACTCTCATAAACAGGCTTTAGATCCATACCCATTGGTGATTTACCAGGTTCATCACGACGATAATTAGGATCCATGGGGGCTACCCAATAAAGAACAGACTTCTCTTTCTTTTTATTACCGGGCTGAGAATCTACCTGGTTTTCTACGACTGAATTACCGTTAATAATTTTGTTGTATACGTTTGCAAGCCTGGATGAAATATTCCCAGTACGTTCAAACACAATACCAAGCCCCAGGCTAACTATTAGTAGTAGCAATATTAAGGCTGTTTTTTTCATTTTACTCTCCTGCTCAACATGTAAATTTGTCTTATATAGACAAAGTCAAATCTTCAGACACCTGATCTATCCGTAAGAGAATAGATAAGTAAATCAGAATTGGCAGGGGATCAAATCAGGAGTAAGGCGTAACGTTGTAGGGGAAGTATGATTGCCCGTTCAGGGATGGGTAAAATATGACGTGTAAGATTAGAAGCTATTTTATTCTTGAATAATATAGATGCCGGGACGGTATCAATGGATAGCTTATAAAATTTGTCTGAATTGCCTGTTTTCTCAACAGTATTCAGTGACGCAGTTACTTCATCACAGTCACAGACACCCAGGCAATGATCATCATCGGAGCTGTAGTGTTCAACAAGTTTATCAGTCTCACTTTCTACGGTATGACATGAAGATTCTGTTTTGCTTTGAGAGAGGTCTATTGAATTGGTATCTTGCGAATTAGCAAAACAAGTCTGGCAAAATAACAGCAGCCAACTACCCACAAACATTGCTATCGCGGTAGAAGCTATATTTTTTTCTTTATTTCTAAGCCAGGTAAACATTTTTAACAATTGCTGTAATTTGCCTAATATTCGTCAGTTTAGCTCAATTATTCAGGAAAATAACCTTTAAACAAGGTCTTATTGTACTGATTGACAGTAATTTATCATTATTGTTCCTGCTCTTATCATTATAACATCTGTTTTGTCCAAGAATTACTGCTCAATGGATGGTGATCTCAACCGATTGACGCAACGCTGAAAACAAACATTAAGGTAGAAATTATGATTTTATGACTTAAAAATGGAACCGTGTGCTTAATATATATCGTGTTTCCTTGTCATTATTTATGTCTTTGACGATCCCTCCCTCAATA
This sequence comes from Gammaproteobacteria bacterium, assembly GCA_003645215.1. Taxonomy (GTDB): domain Bacteria; phylum Pseudomonadota; class Gammaproteobacteria; order Eutrophobiales; family Eutrophobiaceae; genus SMWN01. The sequence goes on along the minus strand of QNEM01000029.1, from coordinate 8,330 downwards.
ACCAGCCTCTGATGTACCCATTGCAATCCAGCAGTAATTTGATGTGTCATATTATTCCCTTGAATCCATCGACCATTCAACTCCAGAACTGTGTTTATCTCTTGTGTTAATCCCCAGTCAGGACGCTCAACAGGGTAAAGCCTGTATTGCCAGGAAATATCATAGAGACCACTATCGGCACGATTGTCTACACCGACTCGATACAATGCATCAATATCTATTTCATTCCAATTTTTAAAATGGGTGAAAACGAACCCTGCCTGAACGGCGGCATCCCTATCGCTTTCTGTAGGCACGATCGCTCCGCCCAGTAAGCCCAGGCGATCTGTGCCAGATTGACTATCGTCTTGCCAAACGATATGTCTATATAAAACAGATACATCACCTTGACGGCTTTCCTCTGATAACGACAACCGGTAGGGCATACCCAGTAACAAGGTTTGTGTGGCAGTGAATCCGTAAGCTGCGCTGGTGGTCAAACTATCAGTGTCGGTGTCCTTCGCGTGTTCAAATGATAAGCGTATGACGGTGCCACCTTTATCAACGGGTAGTGCTACAAATGAACGCAAGCCCATAGCGTAGCTGCTATCTGTTATTCCTACGCAGAGACAAAGAGCACAGGCACTTGAATATAAACTATATTTGTTCTTTTTCATTGGGTTGCACCGTAACCTTTACCGGCGTAAACCCTGAGTCCAAAACAGTTTGTTTAAGGGTTTCGATGCTTGGTGAATTTTCATCGGTTTCGAGACGAATCTTTTTCTGTTTCAGACTGATTTCAACACTGGATATGGACTCCATTTTTCCAAATTTTCGTTCCAGACTATCAACACAAAACGCACAGGTCATCCCATACACATCAATTTCGACAGTTCTTGCATGGGCTATTTGAATTGCCAACAGAGAGGAGAACAGAACGAGGAAAAATAATTGTTTCATTTTGCTGTCTCCCTTATAGATTGAATAATTGTCGGAGTGGTAATAACAACACAGTAAAGAAAAAACCAGTCATCCAGATGGCAATACTTAACCAGAATATCCGCTGATTCCAACGTTTAGTTTTTAGGCAGTATGCGGCCAGTTCAGGATCGACAGGACAAACCTGATTAGGACGCCATATCACCCATGCCAGAAATAGAAGCAACAGAGAAGAGAGACCTAGTGTCCAGAGCCCATGTTCCGACATAAACATTAGCCCAGGGATGTTGTAATTCATACTGGCTACAACGGCACCAAAACCCAGCGACACTAGCAGAATGGGCAAAGCGCAACACAGTAAAGTACCACTGGTGATGAGCAGTACAAACCACCTTAAAGAAGACTTTTCTTGCAATTTAACTTTGTCCACAGCCGCAACCTCCCATAGTTTTTCCTGTATCTTGTAACTGGATCGGCGGGCAAGGGACTGAACCATAAGAACAGAACACGCAGCAATCATCCTGCCTGGGTTTCAACAATAAATGGCAGCCTGAACATTCATGAAACCATTGGCAATTATCTGTAGGCATTTCGAGTACTTCCTGATGTCCGCATTCTGGGCAGGTGAGCTCGGAATCACTAATTATTTCTTTCATCATTTTTCATCTTGTCGTTGAACATATTTGCTATTATAGAATCTATAGTAACTACAGGTTCAAGAGGTTTTTGATAATGAATACGACACAATTCTCAATTGGGCAGCTTGCCAAGCAAGTAAAGTGCAAGGTGGAAACGGTGCATTATTATGAAAAATCCGGGCTGATGCCCGAGCCACCACGAACAGAAGGTGGACATCGGATTTATGCCTTATCCCATATTAAACGGCTTAACTTTATTCGTCGCTGTCGTGAACTTGGCTTTAGCATTAAGCAGATTAGGGAACTGCTCAAGTTTATTGATGAGCCAGATCATTATTGTGGTGAAGTAAAAGCTATGGCGATGTTACAAGCCAGAGAGGTACAGCAGAAAATTGATGATTTGACTCGACTCAAATTGGCACTCAACGAGATGGTTGGTCAATGTAAAGGATCTGGCTATTCAATTGATGATTGCCCAATTATTGATGCGCTTTATATTGAAAACAACCAGTTGTCTTGATACGTGTAAAAAAGGAATGTAGGTGATCAAGTGAGGTTTACGTAATACCTTTTTCATACCAGCCTTTAGTCTGATTCACTACTGAAACCGCTACTAACATAATAGGAACTTCTACCAGGACCCCAACAACTGTGGCAAGTGCCGCTCCCGATTCAAACCCAAATAAAACAATTGCGGTGGCCACTGCCAATTCAAAAAAGTTACTCGCACCTATTAATGCTGATGGGCCCGCCACACAATGTGGAGAACCAACAGCCCGGTTAAAAATATAAGCTAATCCTGAATTAAAAATAACCTGTATTAATATTGGAATTGAAAGTAACAATATGATGATTGGTTTTGTAACAATTTGTATGCCCTGGAAACCAAATAATAAAACCAGGGTTAGTAGCAGAGCACTTAAAGAATATGGCGTTATTTTATTGATTAAGTCAGTAAGTTTTTTATCACCATCTTTCTGTTTTAAAACGAGACTACGCCAACTATTTGCAATAACTAGTGGAATGACGATATAAATAATAACGGATAGAAAAAGTGTATCCCAGGGCACTGTAATTGAGGATAAGCCCAATAGTAAGCCGACTAGAGGAGCAAAGGTAAATATCATAATCACATCATTTAATGCGACTTGAGAAAGTGTGAAATGAGGTTCCCCATCCATCAAATTACTCCAGACAAAGACCATTGCAGTGCAAGGAGCCGCAGCAAGAATGATTAAACCTGCAATATAAGATTCTATTTGATCTTGCGGCAAATAGGGTCTGAATAAGTAACCAATAAAAAACCAGGCGAGCAATGCCATAGAAAAAGGTTTTACAGCCCAATTAATAAATAACGTAACACCCATCCCACGTGCAAACTTGCTTACGCCAGATAATGCTTTGAGATCGATTTTTATCAGCATGGGAATAATCATCAGCCAAACCAGGACAGCGACGGGCAGATTTATCTGCGCTATTTGAATTTGACCAAGAAATTGAAAACCATCAGGGAAAAAATAACCAAGCGTAACACCAACTAAAATACACAAGGCAACCCATAGCGTCAGATATTTTTCGAAGAATCCCATAATAAATAATTGTGTGGTTATGTTATTGATTACGCACAAATACGATTTTCTGGGCGATTGGACATATTCTTTAGTTTCTTTAAATCACGTTTATATTGCTTTTCGTTGATACTTCCATCAAGCGCAGCTTTCAATAAGTCATTTGCCCATGTTGGTAAATCAGGATTAATGCTGTAATAAATCCATTGCCCAACTCGTTTATCGTTAACGATCTGCATATCCCTTAATGAAGCCAAGTGACGTGATATTTTTGGCTGTATTAGATCGAGTGCATGAGTTAATTCACACACACATAGCTCGTCCTCCTGCATTAACAACATCAAGCTGCGTAAGCGCGTTTGATCAGACAATGATTTCAAGAGAATTTCCAGGGTCATATTCATACAACGGAATATACGCCTGGACATATATATGGTCAACCATATATATTAAGAGCCTTCAAATTTTTGAGGTAAGAGGATGACTGAAGAGAAACTCAAGGTGCTTTTTTTATGCACTGGTAACTCTGCGCGTAGCATAATGGCAGAGGCACTATTACAGAAAATGGGACAGAATCAATTTGAAGCATATAGCGCAGGAAGCATACCTAAAGGGTACGTGAACCCTTTTGCAATTGAGGTATTAAAAGCAAACAATTTCAATACAGATATGTTTAGAAGCAAGAGTTGGGATGAGTTTGAGGGGGGTGATGCCCCAAAACTGGATTTTGTATTTACCGTCTGTGATAACGCTGCAAATGAACTTTGTCCAATCTGGGCTGGGCACCCAATTTCAGCGCACTGGGGAATAGAAGATCCGGACAATCCCAAATTAAGCGATGATGAACAACGTACACTATTCCAAAGTACCTATAGACAACTGGAGCACCGTATTAAGATTTTTACAGATTTGTCTTTCAACAATCTAGATAGCTCGTCCTTGCAAAAAGAACTGGATGATATTGGTAAAATTAAACTCGATTAATTTAAACTCACTTCACACGATGGTCTAAATTGTAAAGTTATAAACTATCGCTTCAATCAATAAGTCAGTTCTATCTATTCTCTGGTCATAAGTGGTACGTATCCGCCACTGTATTAACCAAACGATCGCTAGTAACAACCAACAGTGTTTACAATATGAATGAGAACTATTATCATTTACGCTCATTTCTACATGGTTAAGATTATCTTGCGTTCGCTACTGTTTTTATTGGTTTTTCTACTGTCGTCATCAACATATTCAGCAGATTTTGAGCAATTGTTGCAGCTGATCGATTATGTCGGTGTCGATTATGGGGAAGCCGTTGCCCAGGGAGCAGTTATTAATCCCGGTGAATATGAGGAAATGCAGGATTTTGCTCAGGGCATCGCTCAAAAGGTTGGGAATCTTGAGCTTGATGAGCATAGCATTCGCTTGCTTAAGCAGAGCAAAGATCTGATTAATTTGATTGAAAATAAGGCGGATCCCGCTTTGGTTCGTTCGATAACTGCAGATATGCGTGTGGCCATCATCAATAACTATAAGGTGACGGTCGTTCCGCGAAATGTCCCGGATCTTAAATTAGGCGCGATGCTCTATAAACAGAACTGTATGAGTTGTCATGGTGCCAGTGGTGATGGCCTGGGACCGTTGGCAGCTGGAATGGAACCTGCTCCAATCAACTTCCTGGATAAAGAACGGTACGCCCAACGCACACTGTATGGCCTGTATAACACCATTACCCAGGGTGTCTCCGGTACCACTATGGGCTCATATCATGAGATGAGTGCAGAAGATCGATGGGCGCTGGCCTTTTATGTTGGCCAATTGGCAGTTAAGGATAGTGACTATGCTGATGTTAATGCGCCATTCAACGAGTCGGATACAGCCCCCCTACTTGATGTTCGAAAATTTACGGTGACAACACCAGCAGAAGCTGAGTTGGAATTCGGTTCCGAGGGCAGAATGATGATGGCCTTGCTTCGAGTCAATCCGGAATCACTATTTAATAGTGAATCACCTTTATTGTTTTCTCGTCATCGACTTGATGATGTCAGGCGGGCGTATTCAAAAGGAGATCAAGATGAGGCTTATAGACTTGCTGTTGAAGCATATCTGGAAGGTTTTGAACTGGTCGAACAGGGGCTGGATGCGGTCGATCCAGAACTGCGTCTCGAGATTGAACAAGCGATGACCGGATTGCGAAATATGATTCGAGCCCAGGTAGATGATACTGACCTGGAAGCTGAGATAATTAATATTAAAGGATTGCTAGATATTGCGTCAGAACGACTGGATGAGCGCAACCTGACGGGCGGCGCAGCATTTGCGAGTGCCTTTTTTATATTGCTACGCGAAGGTCTGGAAGCCTTGTTAGTAGTCGCTGCACTGATCGCATTTCTGGTTAAGACAGAACATCGGGCCAATGTTCGATACCTGCATTTTGGATGGATAGGTGCGCTATTTGCAGGAGGTCTGACCTGGTGGGCATCTGTATCTATCGTCGAAATCAGTGGTGCCAGTCGAGAAGTAACCGAAGGAGTAGCCGCATTGGTAGCGGCATCTGTTCTGTTTTACGTGGGTTTCTGGTTGCATGATAAAACTACTGCGGCACAGTGGAAGGCATTCATCGAAAAGAGTATGCACCGAGCACTCTCGACAGGCACATTATGGGGTTTAGCGGGTTTGTCTTTTATCGCAGTCTATCGGGAAGTATTCGAAACCATACTTTTCTTCCAGGCCCTATGGGTGCAGACAGATGATTCTGGTAGAACTATGGCTCTCGCTGGCATCGCCGCTGGTGCCGCACTATTGACTGTACTGGCGTGGATCGTTTTTCGTCTGAGCATGCGTTTACCGTTACGCCAGTTTTTTAGTGTCAGCGGACTTTTGATGTTTATATTATCACTGGTTTTTGCTGGCAAAGGCGTGGCAGCATTACAGGAAGCTGGCTACATATATGTCACTCCGGTTAATATGCCACGTGTAGACTTACTTGGAATTTATCCCAATCTGCAGGGACTTTTATTACAGGGGACACTGTTACTACTGGCCTTGTTCCTCTGGTATGGCTTGCCCGGCAGGCGCCGCAGCGGGGCTGATACCTAGAGTGTTAGTTAGTTATATCAGCGCGAGCATTGAACGCTTCACGAAATATTTGATAGCTTCCATATAGCACAACAGACACAATTATCGCACCAATGATTAAATCGGGTAATGCCGAATCAAAATATGCCACCAATATCCCGGCTGTAATTACACCTAAATTTGCAATCACATCATTTTTTGAAAAAATCCAGCTTGCGCGCATATGCACTTCACCATCTCTATGCTCACTCAGCAATACCAGACAGATAACATTAGCTGTCAAAGCAATCAGGGAAATAATAATCATAAAAAGTGACATCGGTTCGCTACCGAATATGAAGCGTCTGATCACTTCGAAAAGCACCCCGAACCCAAGCAGCATCTGGAATATCCCACTTAGCATTGCTGAATTAGCTTTAATGAGCGTACTTCTTCCGATAGCGTATATCGCAATAGCATAAACCATTGCATCCGCTAACATATCAAGTGAATCGGCAAGCAATCCGGTTGAATCCGCTATTAATGCAAAAATGAATTCAAACAAAAACATGAATCCATTAATCAACAACAAGGTAACTAATACTTTATATTGTCCCTCAGGATCCAGTTCATCATGGCACCCACAATTACTCATAATATTATTTAAATTTTCTGAGTTTAATGTGGGGTTATAACCGACTTGTAAGTACAAACATCATGTTCCGATTCGCTCTCGAATTCGATCGTTGAATGCGTAATTTGAAATGACCTGTTCAATACCTCTTTTATTTGACCTTTGACTTTTCCAATAGCTTCATGATCTGCTTTTGATATCACAACATGTGCTTCGAGAGAACGAGTATGTTCATCCAGTTCCCACACATGTAAATGATGGACCTGTTGTACGTTTTCAATTTCCTCTAATCTCATTGTCACATCGATGATATCAATGTTAACAGGAACACTTTGCATCAGTATTCGTATAACAGATTGTATCTCAATATAACCGTAGTAGAGAACGTAACCTGCTATCAGGAATGTGCAAAGTGTGTCTACGAAATACCACTCATACAGAATAATAAGTGTACCCGCGATAATGACGGCAACACTGCTCAAGGCATCAGCGACGTTATGAAGAAAGGCGGCCCGAATGTTGAGACTATCTTTAGCTAGTGCATAGGTCAACGCAGCTGTGACGACATCAATAACCAGTGCAACACTTGCTATAATGACGACTATCCATCCAGCGATAGGTTCAGGCTCAAAACTACGTAATATCGCCTCAAAAAGTAAATATATGCCAAGTAATATTAGCGTTGTTAAGTTAATCATGGCACCGATCAATTCGGCACGCTTATATCCAAATGTTCGCTTTTTATCCGCTGGTTTTTTTGCCCACTTCCTGGCAATTAGTGCTATCAGGAGAGATATTGCGTCACTAAAATTGTGTAGCGCATCAGCGATGAGCGCGAGACTTCCGGAAATAACACCGCCTATGACTTGCACAACGGTGAGAAGTACATTCACCATTAGTGCCCATATAAGTCGTCTTAACCCTTTATCATTCAGGATCGTTAGATAATCACTATGTTTGTGTGTTTTATCCATTTGTAAAACGGAATAATATTGTCATATTAGATAGCATCTCTTCCTGTTTCGCCTGTTCCTATACGAACTGCTTCATCTACTGGTAATACATAAATTTTTCCATCTCGACGTAAACCTGTATGAGCATTGGTTCTTATTTCGCGCACTATCGTATCCACAAGATCATCATTACATGCTATTTCCAGCTTTATGCAGGGTAAATATTCATATCCATCATCCTGGCGCGGTTCAGATTCTGTCCCACCACGACTCCGCCCAAGACCATTATATTTTGAATAACTGATTCCCGTTAGTCCATCAATCTTGTGTAGTGCGAGACTTACTTTTTCGAACATATTCTCTTTAATATAGGCTATTATCAGTTTCATAAGCTTTGTGTCTCCTGTCTAACTTTCTAAATTCAAATTTCCGGCTCAACTTTTACCGCAAACCATTTATAAAGTGCGGGTATAACAAGGAGTGTCAGTATGGTTGATGTGATTAATCCACCCACAACTACGGTGGCCAAAGGTCGTTGAACTTCACTGCCTGTACCAGTAGAAAGCAATAG